>NZ_JBJIAI010000007.1:0-279223 GCF_045311035.1 Mycobacterium sp. SMC-13 | reverse complement strand
GGACACCGTGGTCATACCTTGGCCGGGGTCAGACCGAGCCGGTACAGCGCCAAGTCCAAGTCTTCACAGATCTTGCCGCAGGTCTGCGGGTGATAGGGAGTGGAGTTGATCGTTTTGACTCCCAGGGCGCGTAGGTTGGCCTCGAACGTCGTTTCAAACCCGAGCCGCCGCCCGGTGTACATCAGTCCGTTGTCCGACAACGACATTGACGGAATCCCACACTCACCGATACCGGCCAGCACCACCGACCACACCAACTCACCGGTGCCGGGCCCGGCCGCGGCGGCCAACCCGACCAGGTAGCGAGAATGATCATCAAGGCTGCCCGCGATGGCCACCGCGGTGCCGTCGGTCAGTGCCCATTCGGTCCAGTCTGATTGCCAGCAGTCGTTCGGGCGATCAACGACAAACCGTTTGGTCGCTGACTTGGGGCGTTTACGCGGCTGCGGGGTGATCGCACCATGGCGCGTCAGGATCCGCCAGATCGTAGCCGGTGCAGGCACATCAGCATGGCCCTCACGCTGCAGGGTCCAGTGGATGGAGTGCGCGCCGTGATCCCGGCCGGCCTCCAACAGTTCTTTGCGGCGGCGCAGCACCAGCTCCTCGACCGCGGCCGCGGTCTGTCCGGGACACGACACCGGCCGACGTGACCGCTGTTCGAGTCCGGCCAGCCCCAGCTGCCCGAACCGTTTTCGCCACTTGTAGAACGTCTGCCGACTGATCTGCTGATCCCGGCAGAACGCCGCCACATTCTCGACCTGCCCGGCCAACGCCGTCGCGGCACGAATATCCATCGCCGTCACCTTCTGGGCCATGAACCACGATGGGTCCACAACCTCACTCAGGTGTCAGCGATGTCCCGAGACATCCATGTGTCAGCGATGTCCCGAAACAGAACACCGCGTCACGCGCGGAAAATCGTGCACAAATCACTTGAAGTTGCGCAGCCGCAGGCTGTTCGACACCACGAAGAACGACGAGAAGGCCATCGCCGCGCCGGCGATCAGCGGGTTGAGCAGGCCGGCCGCCGCCACCGGGATGGCGGCGATGTTGTAGCCGAAGGCCCACACCAGGTTCAACTGGATGGTGCGCATGGTCGCCTTGGCCAGGTCGAGGGCCTGCGGCACCGAATCCAGGCTGTCGCGGACCAGGATGATGTCGGCGGCGCCGATCGCGACGTCCGTGCCGCGGCCGATGGCCAGGCCCAGATCCGAGCAGGCGAGCGCCGGGCCGTCGTTGATACCGTCACCGACCATCGCGACCATGCGGCCGCGGTCGCGCAGCTGCTGGATGACGTCGACCTTGCCGTCCGGCAGCACATCGGCGATGACGTCGTCGATCCCCACCGCGGCACCCACCGCGGCGGCGGCCGCCGGGTTGTCACCGGTCAGCAGGATGGTCTTCAGCCCACGCTCGTGCAGTGCCGCGATGGCACCCGCCGCCGATTCGCGCACCGCGTCGGCGACCGCGATGGCACCGCACAGCTCGTCGTCGACGGCCACGAAAACCACTGTCTCGCCGCGGGATTCCGCGCCGCGCCGCGCTTCCGCGAGGGCCGCGGGCACCACGGCCCGGCCGGCCGCCCAGGCCGGCTTGCCGATGCGCACCGCGCGCTCCCCCACGGTGCCCACGACGCCGCGACCGGGAACAGCCTGGAAATCAACGACTTCCGCATGCTCAGGCGCCGACGTGGTGATGGCCACCGCGACCGCGTGTTCGGACGCCGACTCCACCGCCGCGGCGAGGGCCAGCACGTCGTCTGACTCCCAGCCGTCGGCAGCCGTGACCGCGGTGACGGCCAGGTGCCCGGTGGTCAGGGTGCCCGTCTTGTCGAAGACGACGGTGTCGACGGCCCGGATCGCCTCCAGCGAACGGTGCCCCTTGAGGAAGATGCCGAGCTGGGCGCCGCGTCCGGACGCCACCATCATCGCCGTCGGCGTGGCCAGACCCAGCGCACACGGGCACGCGATCACCAGGACCGCCAACGCGGAGGCGAAAACCTTGTCGGGACCGGCGCCGGCCAGGGCCCAGCCCAGCGCGGTCAGCGCGGCGATGGCGAAGACGCACGGTACGAACACCGAGGCGATACGGTCGGCGAGGCGCTGCGACTCGGCCTTCTGCGCCTGCGCTTCCTCGACCAGCCGCACCATGCCGGCGAACTGGGTGTCGGCGCCGACCGCGGCGGCCTCGACGATCAGGCGTCCGTCGAGCACGATCGTGCCGCCGATGACGCTGCTGCCGGGCGTCGCGCGCACCGGCTTGGCCTCGCCCGTCATCACGCTGGTGTCGACGGCGGCCGAGCCCTCGACCACGAGTCCGTCGGCCGCGATGGTCTGACCGGGGCGCACCACGAACTTCTGCTGTTCGGCGAGTTCCTCGGCGGGGATCACCATTTCGGTACCGTCGGCGAGCAGGATCGTGACGTTCTTCGCGCTCAGCGCCGCGAGCGCCCGCAGCGCACTACCCGCCTTGGACTTGGCGCGGGCCTCGAAATAGCGGCCCGCCAGCACGAACACGGTGACGCCGGCCGCGACCTCGAAGTAGATCGCGTCACTGCCGACGAGGGCCTGCCAGATGCCGGTGGCCTCGGTGGCGTGGTGTCCGAAGAACACCGTGTAGAGCGACCAGACCGTGGCCGCGGACACACCGACCGAGATCAGGGTCTCCATGGAAACCGCGCGGTTGCGGGCATTGCGCAGCGCGACGCGGTGGAACGGCCAGGCGGCCCACGTGACGACCGGCAGCGCCAGCGCGGTGAGCACCCACTGCCAGCCGGTGAAACGGGTGCTGGGGACGACGGCGAACATCACCGACAGATCGGCGAGCGGAACGAACAGCACCGCGGCCACCAGCAGGCGGCGCAGCAGATAGTGAGCGTGCGAGAGGTCCTCGTCGTCGCGGTCGCCGGCGATCGCCCCGGAGCGGGGCTCGGCGTCGTAGCCGGCCTTGCGGATCGCGTCGCACAGCTCGGAATCGGCGACCTCGGGAAGGGCGTCGACCGTGGCCACGCGAGTGCCGAAGTTCACCGAGGCGCGGACACCCGGCATCTTGTTGAGCGTCCGCTCGACCCGCGCGGAGCAGGCGCCGCACGTCATGCCGGTCACGTCGAGCTGCACCCGGCGCGCGGCCGCACTGTCGTCGGCAGCTGCGGCAGCGTCGACCGCGCTGCCGACCGCTGTGCTGGCCGTCATCATCCTCCTATTGTCCCCCGGTCGTGTCCTGCGCTGTGCGGGCTACCAAATCAATGGTCGGACGTGCCCGGCTGTGAGTTCCCGGCAACCGTCGCATATGGTCGGCCTGTGAACAGCCGCGGCGACGACGACGAGGTGACCCGCCTCGCATTGGCGGCCGGCCGGGGCGATCGCGCCGCATTGGAGCAGTTCATCAAGGCTACCCAGCGCGATGTCTGGCGCACTGTCGCCTATCTCGACGAGCCCGGCAGCGCCGACGACCTGACGCAGGAGACCTACCTGCGCGCCCTCGGCTCACTGCCCCGGTTCCGCGGCCGGTCGACGGCCCGCACCTGGCTGTTGTCGATCGCCCGCCGCGTCGTCGTCGACCACATCCGGCGCAAGCAGTGCCGGCCACGCAGCAGCGCCGCCATCGAGCCCGAGACCGTCATCGACATGCACCAGCCGACCGCCCGGTTCGAGGACATCGTCGAAATCCGCATGCTGCTCGACGGCGTCGACGCCGACCGCCGGGAAGCGCTGCTGCTGACCCAGGTGCTGGGCCTGTCCTACGCCGAGGCCGCCGAAATCTGCGGCTGCCCCGTCGGCACCATCCGCTCCCGGGTCGCCCGGGCCCGCGACGACCTGCTGCGGGCAGGCAACCAGGACCAGAGCGCGGGCTGAGTCGCCGCGGAACCCGGGCCGCCACCTGCCCGACCAACTCTGCGAAACTGGTCAACAGACTGAACGGAGTTCGGCTTGTCCACCCGCCACGCGATCGACCTCGAGCACACCCTGAGCGCCATCGGGCGCCGGGTGTTCGACGAGGTCTGGATCGGTCCCGCCCGCCGCTACCCCACCGCCGTCGCGGTCGTCGTGCTGGTGCTGTCTGCCGGGGTCAGCTGGTCGGAATCGCATCGGTGGGTGCTGAAGGTCGTCGCCATCCTGTTCACCCTGGCCGCGATTGCATCGGCAACGGCGCTGTGGCGCAAGCGGTTTCGCGTGTGTTGTGCGGCGCTGTACCTGTCGGGCGTGGCCACGGCCGCCGGGTTCGGCGCGGTCTGGTGGTGCCAGACGTCACCGGCGCGAGTCGCGGTGTGGTGGCCGCTGGCCGGTTTCGTCGCTGCCGCGGTCCTGGCCGTCTGCTGGCTGGGTGTGGTGCTGACACCGCTGGAGCGGTCGCAACCCGACATGCGGTTCAAGCCCGCCGGGAACTGAATCCCCGTTCCGTACGACTAATGACAGCGTGATCGCCGATTCCGCCCTGCGCTGGGCGCTGACTGCCGTGTTCGCGGTGGCCGCGCTGCTGTTCGTGGGTGCCGGACGGCGGGTACCCGGACAACGCGGCGTCGCGGTGCTGCATGCGCTGGCCTCGGTGGGCATGATCGCGATGCTGTGGCCGGCCGGTATGCAGGTGTCGCCGCTGCTGTACGTGCTGGTGTTCACCGCCGGCGCGCTGTACTTCGCCTACCTCGCCCTGTTCGGCTTCGAGCTACCGCACCCCGTCTACCACTGCACCATGATGGCCGCGATGGCACTGATGGGCCTGCTGATGGCGCCGAATGCCGGCGTCCCCGTGGCGACAGCTCAAACCTCCGGTCACCACAGCGCCCACCTCGGTCACGGCGCCATCGCCGTGACTCCCCCGGGCTGGTTCACCGTGGTCTGCATCGTGCTCGCGATCGGATTCTGCGCCGCCGCGCTGTGGTGGTTCTACCTGCTGGTGCGAGGGCCGAAGCGCCCGTACGCCGACCTGCTCATGGCGCTCGGCATGAGCGCCGCCTTCGCTGTCATGGCCGTCTGACCCTCTCGAAAGGACAACATGCCCAAGCTGATCCAGACCCTCGCCGCCGTCACCGCGACGACGGCCTGCGCCGTCGCGCTGGCCGCACCGGCCGCTGCCCACGTCAAGGTGACCGGCGACGCCACCCAGGGCGGCTGGGGCGTGCTGAACTTCCGCGTGCCGACCGAGTCGGACACCGCGTCCACCACCGGCCTGCTCGTCGTGCTGCCCGATGACCAGCCGATCATCTCGGTCAGCACGCAGCAGAAGGCCGGCTGGACGGCGACCATCACCAAGAAGAAGCTTCCCGCTCCGCAGAAGGACGACGACGGCGCCGAGGTCACCGAGTACGTCTCGTCGGTCGAGTGGAAGGCCACCGCGCCGGACGCTCCGATCCCGCCGCATCAGTTCAACGTCTTCGCCATCTCGGCCGGCCCGCTGCCCAAGGTCAACACGCTGACGCTTCCCGCGGTCCAGACCTACAGCGACGGCAAGACCGTCAACTGGAACGAGAAGGCCAACCCGGGCCAGCCCGAGCCCGAGCACCCGGCGCCGGCCCTGCACCTCAAGCCCGCCGGCGGCGGGGACCACGACCGGCCCGCGGCCGCGGCTCCGGCGGCTGCGGCGCCGACGTGGCCGGGCGTGACGGCGCTGGCCGTGTCGGTGGTCGCGTTGCTGGTGGCGATCGCTAGCCTGGCAGCCTCCCGACGAAAGACGAGTCACGACTAGAAAACTCAGACCGGTCGCAGCGCTGCTCGCGGCGCTGCTCGCGCTCCTGCTGCCGGCTCCCCTCGCACACGCGCACGCCGTCCTGGTCTCCAGCGATCCGGTGGACGGCGCCACCCTGCCGACCGCGCCGAGCCGGGTCACCTTGAGCTTCGATGAGCCGGTTCGCCTGATTCCCGGTGCGGTTCAGGTGATTTCGAACTCCGGCGCGCGGGTCGATCGGGAGGTGCGGCAGCGGTCGGGCAACACCGCCGTGGAACTGGACCTGCCGCCGGACCTGCCGCGCGGCAGCTACACCGCGACGTGGCGGCTGATGTCGGCAGACGGGCACGAGGTGTCCGGGTCGGTGAGTTTCGGTGTGCAGCAGGCGCCGGACGCGCCGCCGGAGGTTCGTCCGGTCGCGTCGTCGTCGGTAGCGTCGGATGTCGCTCGCGGTCTGACGTATGCCGGCCTCGTGCTGTGTGTCGGTGTGCTCGCGGCGGCCCGGCTGGTGTGGGGATGGGCGCTCGCCCTGCGTCGCACCCGCATCCTGGCCGGCATCGGCTGGCTGCTGCTGGCCGCCGCGACCGTCATCAACGCCGTCACCACCGGTCCCGATATCCAGCTCTACGTGCAGGCGGCCCTGCTCGTGCTGCTGGCGGCGACCACCCGCGCCGGGACCGCGCTGTTCGTCGTGATCGCGACGGCGCTCGCGGCCGGCGTCGCCGCGTCCGGGCACGCCGCGGCCGGCCCCGACCCGTGGCTCGCCACCACCGTCACCACGGCGCACCTGCTGGCCATGGCGCTGTGGCTGGGCGGGCTGGCCGTGCTGACGCTGGTGGTCCTGCCCGCCCGGCACAGCGACGAGCTGCAGCGGTGGTCCCGAGTGGCGTTCGGCTGCGTCGCGGCGGTCCTGCTCACCGGCGAGTATCAGGCCTGGCGGCAGGTGTCGCCGATCGAGTCACTCTGGTCGACCGGCTACGGAATGGCCTTGTGCGCCAAGGTTTTCCTGGTGACGCTCATGGCCGCCCTGGCCTACCTCGGCCGGCGCCGGCTCACCCCGGAGCGGCTGCGCCGAACCGTACCGTGGGAGACCGCGCTCGCGGTGCTGGTCTTGATCATGACCACGGTGCTCACCGGCGAGCCGCCCGCCCGCACCACGTACGGCCCCGCGTTCACCGCCACCGCCGCACTCGATGAGGACCGGCAGGCACAGGTGCATCTGGACACCACGCGGCACGGCGCCATCCCGATCGACGTCGCGGTGCCCGGCGCCACCGGGCTGCGGGGCACTCTGTCGAGCGCCGAGATCGCCTCTCTGCCGGTGCGTTTCACGGCGGGTCCCGACGGTCACTGGCACAGCACGTATGCCACCGCGCCGCGGCCGGGACTGTGGACGCTGCAGCTGACGGTCCAGTTCGGCCCGAACGACGCCACCGTCACCAGCGTGCCGTTCCGCGCCTGGTGACCTGAGCTACCGGGGCGCCGTCATCATCTCGGCGATCAGCCGGTAGCGGTGCAGGTTGTGTCGCGCGTCGACCAGCGCGTCGTGGGAATCGCGCGGCCGCGGTGGCATCCGCGGGCTGCCGCAGTCCTCCCAGAACTGCCGCAGTTCGCGGGTGAAGCGCGGCATCGCCGGCGGCAGGTCGGCCATCGGGCCCCACAGCTGGCACAGCACCACGTGGTCGTACGCGCCGACCCAGGCCCACAATTCGATCGGCTCGTCACCGTCGATGTTGAAGAAGTCCTCGAGCTCGGCACGAATCTGCCGCCGCGACCGCCACACCTGCGACGACGGTGACGGCAGCTTCGGCAGCACGTTCTTGCGCACCCAGGAGCCCGCCCGATCGGGGTCGAACTCCGAGGAGACGGCGTAGTACTCGCGCCCGTCCTCGGCGGCCACACCGATCGAGATCAGGTCGATGGTGCGACCGTCGTCGATGAACTCGGTGTCGTAAAAAAACTTCATTCAGGCAACCTCGGTCGGCGTTCGGTCCGGCGGCGCGGGTGCCGCGTGGATCTCGCGGTCGAGCTGTTGGTCCACGTCCGCGTCGTCGGGAAACTTTGGCATACCGGCGATCGCATCCTGTAACCACAGCTTCGCCCGCACCACCGGCCGGCGCAGCCACCGCTCGCGTTCCAGCGCTTTGTGCATCTTGCGCGGCCGGCTCGTGTACCGCCAGCGGGCCCACGGCGCGTGCGGTCGCGACAGCCGGATTGCGCCGATGACCAGCAGCGGTGTGATGAACATCCCAATCAGACCGGTCCACACCTTGCCCTTGAGCAGCACGATGACGGCCATCGCGAGCGTGATGAGGGCCAGCGCGACGACCATGACGCGGGCCGCCACGTCCTGGTCGTCACGCCAGACGGTGATGTCGAAGAACGACAGCGGGTTGAACCCCAGGATCAGCAGGCCGGCCACCGCGATGGCGACGAAGACCGCGTCGACCGAGGTACGGCCGTCCTCGGCCCAATACACGTCGGACAGGTGCAGGATCAGCGCGAACTCGTCCAGGACCAGGGCCGCACCGATACCGAAAAAGATTGCCGCCACGGTGAATTCGGGGACGCCGCCGTCGACCGCCAGCGTCACCATCGTCACGCCCGACACCATCACCAGCACCACGCCGATCACCGCGTGATGGATGTGCAGGCCGCCGTGCCCGATGTTGCGCGGCTGCCACCACTTGCGCGGCGCCGGGTTGTCGGCGTGGGCCCGGATATACCGGACCACGGTGCGGGTGACGAAAAACGTCAGGATGAACGCAATCAGGCACCACAACAGTGGCAGCCGCCCACTCGATACGAACTCCGTAGGTAAGGGCGACCGCACGGGCAGAAACTTACGCCCGTGCATGCGTGTCACTGCCCCGCAGGGCGTCGACGCGCCGGTCCCCCCGATAGGCTGTCCGGCGAGATGCGTATGGGAACTTGGTCGTGGCCCGCCTCCGGTCAACGGCTGGCCTGGCTGCTGTTGCAGTTGCTGGCCATGTTGACGTTGGTATGGGGCGCCTGGCGGCTGCTGGGTCATACGCCGTACCGGATCGACATCGACGTGTACCGCATGGGCGGCCGCGCCTGGCTGAACAACACGCCGCTGTACAGCGAGAGCACCATCTTCCGCACCGAGGCCGGCATCGACCTGCCGTTCACGTACCCGCCGCTGGCCGCGATCATGTTCGCGCCGTTCGCCTGGCTCCCCCTGCCCGCGGCAAGCGTGGCCATCACGGTGACGACGTTCGTGTTGTTGCTGGTGTCCATCGTGATCGTGCTGACCCGCCTGGACGTCTGGCCGCAGTCGCGGCTCGGCGGATCGGCCCTGGCCCGCCGCTGCTGGCTTGCCGTCGCGATCGTCGGGCCGGCCGTGCTGTTCCTCGAACCGGTGCGGTCCAACTTCAACTTCGGTCAGATCAACGTCGTCCTCATGACGCTGGTGATCGCCGACTGCGTTCCCCGCCGTACGCCGTGGCCGCGCGGCCTCCTGCTCGGGGTGGCGATCGCCCTCAAGCTGACCCCGGCCGTCTTCCTGCTGTACTTCCTGCTGCGCCGCGATTTCCGCGCGCTGCTCACCACGGTGGCGTCGTCGGTCGTGGTCACGCTTGTCGCGTTCGCGCTGGCCTGGGGCGACTCGTGGGAGTACTGGACCAAGACGGTCCGCAACACCGACCGCATCGGCACCGCGACGCTGAACACCAACCAGAACATCTCCGGCACGCTGGCGCGGTTCGGGATGTCGGCGACGCCGCGATTCGTGCTCTGGGTGCTGCTGTGCTTCGCGGTGCTGGCGCTGACGGTGTGGGCGGCCCATCGGGTGCTCCGCGCCGGCCAGCCGGTGCTGGCTCTCATGTGCGTGGCGATGTTCGGCCTGGTGGTGTCGCCGGTGTCGTGGTCGCATCACTGGGTGTGGGCCCTGCCGACCATGGTGACCATCACCGTGATCGCCTACCGCGAACGCAGTGCCACTCTCGCCGTGGTGAGCGCGCTCGGCGCGTTCCTGCTGATCTTCACGCCGATCCGGCTGCTGCCCGAGCACCACGAGGTCGACGCGACGGTGTGGCGTCAGGTGATCGGCAGCTCGTACGTGTGGTGGGCACTGGCCGTCATCGCCGCGGCGGGCACCATCACCGGCCGCGGCACGCCGTCAGCCGACGCGGCCGAGCACGTCGCACCGGTCTCGGCGACGAACTGACCGCGCCGGGGGCCCGGCCGGCGCGACGGTGACGACACGGCGGTCCGAGAGCCGATTTTCCGCCACCGCGTCACGTTGGCGACGCGGCGTGCCGGCCCACGAAATCACGTAAGCCGAGGACTGCCGTTTGGTGACGGCAATCCTCGGCTCAGCGTTGTGGCGTGTTCAGCCGGCTTTGATCGCGGGCGGCGGTGTCTTGCCCTCTTTGACGTCGGCCGCGTAGAGGTCGACGTACTCCTGGCCGGACAGCCGCATCAGCTCGTACATGACCTCGTCGATGACGGCGCGCTCGATGAAGCGGTTACCGGCCAGGCCCTCGAAGCGGCGGAAGTCCATTGGCTTGCCGAACTTCACCTCGACGCGCGCGAAGTGCCACATCTTGCTTCCCGGCGGGTTCACGACGTCGGTATTGATCATGGCGACGGGAATGACGGGGATGCCGGTCTCGAGTGCGATGCGGGCCAGGCCGGTCTTGCCCTTGTAGAGCTTGCCGTCGGGCGAACGCGTGCCCTCGGGGTACATGCCGAGCAGCTTGCCCTGGTCGAGGATCTTGGCGGCGGCGGCCAGCGCGTCGGCCGCGGAATCGGCGTTGGTGCGGTCGATCGGCACCTGGCCGGTCGACGAGTAGAAGAACTTGATCAGCTTGCCCTTGATGCCGGTACCGGTGAAGTACTCGGCCTTGGCCAGGAAGAAGATCCGGCGGCGCAGCACCAGCGGCAGATAGAAGCTGTCGACGACGGCCAGGTGGTTACTGGCCAGCAGAACGGGACCCTCGTCGGGAACGTATTCCAGCCCCGTCACTTTCGGACGGCCCAGCAGGCGCAGCAACGGGCCCATCAAGATGTACTTGTAGAACCAGAAGAACATCGAACCTCCCGCTGAGGGCCCCCGGACGGTGCCCCCGACAACTTTACCCACCGACTGTCGGCCCGACCACAGCCCGCAGCGGACTGGTCATTCCTCCACAGATACCGGAATGGACTGGTAGCGACCCGGCCCTGGTGGGCCGTCCGGATCGTCGGGCTGGCGGTGCCTGCCAGCCGGACCGGACGGGTCCGTCGGCGGCTCGGGGTGCGGGCCGACGGGCCCCTTGTCGGCGAGCGCGGCGCGCACCGCGTCGAGAAAAGTCGTGCTGTGTTCGGCGATGGCCGTCAGCATCGGGTGCTGTTCGTCGTTGGCCAGGGCGACCAGTGCGCACACCGGGCACCACACCTGGTTGCAGTCGCTCGGGTTCTCGCCGTCGGCGAGCATGGCCACGGACAGCCGGACGACGGGATCGATCTTGTCGAGAAGCGCCTGGGCCAGCAGCCGCAGGTCCACCGGTAGGTCGCCCAGAGCGTCTGCCCCGAAATCGGTGTGCGTCACTTGGGCCACACCTCCGGGTCAGGGCGAAAACGGACGGTCAGTTCACAGCCGCGCAACGACGCGCCGATGACGATGCAGCGGCGCAGGACTGATGCCAACGGGACCCGGCGCCGGGTGCCACCCGAGCCGATGATCAGGTCGTCGTCGACGCGGCCCAGCGTCAGAGACCCCGGGTCGATTTGCGGCAATTCTATCCGCAGCCGGTAGACGGCATCCAATCCTGAGCCCGATTCGCGGTCGACGACGGGGCGCGGCGGCGCGGGCGGCGCGGCGCCGTGCCGCAGCCGTGACGCCTCGAGCAGTTCCCCCAGTGCCTTCGGCCCGATGGGTTCGCCGGCCAGGTGCGGCACCAGCACCAGGCGCACATCGCCGACGGCGGCATCCAGGTCGCTGAGCATGCTGCGCTGCTCGGCGATGCGCTCGGCGTACCAGTCGAAGGCCGGGTGCGCGGGCAGGTTCACGTACTCGTACGAATCGTCTTGGATCAGAACCTGATTCACGATCAGCTCCGACACGTGCACGCCCATCAGGGTGAGCGACGCCAGCGTCCGCACCGCTTCGGCCACCACCACCCGTTCCGGGGTGAGCACCAGGTGCGCGGTGACGTCCGGCTGGTCGAGCAACTCCCCCAGCGCCTCGGTGGCGGCGGCGAGTCGCTCGACGAGCGTGACCATGGCGACGGTCTTGGCGTCGGCCAGACCGACCGACAGCCGCCGGTGCCGCGGCCAGGCCTTCTCCAGGTACAGGGCGAACGCGGCGGGCAGCGTCAGCATCCGCATCGCGTCGGCCGTCGAGGCGCAGTCGACGATCACGTGGTCCCAGTTGCCCGACGCCGCCAGCTCGGCGACCTCGTGCAGCCCCAGCACCTCCTGAATCCCGGGTAGCGCCGAAAGTTCCTCCGGTGCAACGTCTCCCACATCGGAGTCCGGGAACCGGGCGACCAGCACCGCGGCCACCTCACGCCACCTGGCCTCGAGCAGCGCCAGGGTGTCGAGCGCCAGGGCATCGAGCACGACGCCGGCGCCGTCGTCGACGGGCACCTGCGTGGGCGTCCGGAGTCCGGTCGGCGGGACGTCCGCGCCGAGCACGTCACCCGTGGAGTGGGCCTGGTCCGTCGACACGATGAGGACCCGCTGCCCGGCGCGGGCATCACGCACCGCGGTGGCCGTGGCCACCGTCGACTTGCCTACTCCACCCTTACCGACGAACAGACTGATCCTGGCACGCCCAGCAGGGTCCGCGTCACTCAGACTCGACTCGCTTCTTGAGGTCCTTGAGCGCCGTGTCGGTCAGGCGGCGCTCTGCCTTGCGTTTGAGCAATCCGATCATCGGAATCATCAGATCGACCGACAGTTCGTAGGTCACCTCGGTGCCAGAACCCTTGGGCGACAAGCGGTATGTGCCTTCGAGCGCCTTGAGCAGGGTGCTGGACACCAGGGACCAGCTCACCGACTTGCGGTCGGCGGGCCACTGGTACGTGAACACCATGGTGTCCTTGAGGACCGTGGCGTCGAGGACCATCCGGGCGGTCTTCGGGTAGCCGTCGGCGTAGACGTCCAGGACTTCGGTCTCCGGGTACTCGGCGACCCAGTCGGGATATGAGCCGATGTCGGCGATGACGTCCATCACGGTCGCCGGGTCGGCGTCGATGTAGATGGTCTGCGCAGTCTTGTCAGCCACGTGTCCACTTCCCGAGTTGACGATGCCGGCGCGGGCGTCGCGCGCCCGTCTGCCGAGTTCTCAATGTACCGCCAGCGCCCGGCCCTGGCCGGGCGATGCCGGGGCTCAGGCCAACCGGGATACGCCCACCGGGCGCGACCGCTCGAGATCGGTCTTGATCTCGAAAGCCATGTTCTTGCCGGCCACCCGGCGACGATGGTTGAGGTCTGCCAGGTTCAGCTCGGCCAGCGCGGCACCGGACACGCCCGTCGGCTCGGCGTGCAGGAAGTAGTGCAGCACGACGCCGTCCATGACGGTCTCCAGCCACACCTCCATGGTCCCGGTCAGTGCACCGGTGACGGTCCACCGCTGCCCCGCCGGACCGCGGTCTTCGACGACCGTCAGCTTGAGGTCCGGCCACCAGCGCCGCCAGCTGCTCTGGTTCGCCACGGCGGCACCGACAGCGGCTGGGTCGGCGCACACGAAGGTCTCGTCGGCGATCTGGATGCTGTTCATCCCGACCAGCTTCACATACGCCTCCACAGTGTGATGAAGCACCCGACTACGCTGAGCACGGCATTGCTGTCACGGCACTGCTGCCAGTACTGCTTTGCTCTGACCCGAAAGGCCACATCCGTGCGTGAGTTCAGCGTTCCCGCATCGTTCACCATCGGCGAATACGACAACGTCGTCGCCCCGGTGTACTCCCTCGAGCGCGATGACCCCAAACACGTAGCCATCCAGCGCCTGGTCGGAGACACCTGGACCGACGTCACCAGTGCCGACGTCGCCGCCCAGGTCCGGGCCACCGCGCTCGGCCTGATCGCCAAGGGCGTCAAGCCCGGCGACCGCGTGGTGCTGCTGTCGGCGACCCGCTACGAGTGGCCGATCATCGACTTCGCGATCCTGTCGATCGGCGCGGTGACGGTGCCCATCTACGAGACCTCCGCCGCCGATCAGATCCGGCACGTGCTGGCCGACTCCGGCGCCGTGCTGGCGTTCGCCGAGGCCGACGCCCACGCCGCCAAGATCGAGTCCATCCGGTCGGAGGTGCCCGCGCTCGGTGAGGTGCTGGTCATCGACGGCGGAGCCCTCGACCAGCTGGAAACCGCCGGCGCCGGCGTCGACCGCGCCGAGCTGGACGCCCGCCTGGCCGGCATCAAGTCGAGCGATCCGGCCACCCTGATCTACACCTCCGGCACCACCGGCCGCCCCAAGGGCTGCCAGCTGACCCACGCCAACCTCCTGTCGGAGCTGCGCGGCGTCAAGGCCTGCTTCCCCGACCTGCTCGCCAAGGGCCAGAAGCTGCTGGTGTTCCTGCCGCTGGCGCACGTGCTGGCCCGCGCGGTCGCGGTGGCCGGCTTCAGCAACCAGGTGACCCTCGGCTTCACCAGCGACATCAAGAACCTGGTGCCGATCCTCGGGGTGTTCAAGCCGACGCTCGTGGTGTCGGTGCCGCGCGTGTTCGAGAAGGTCTACAACACCGCCGAGCAGAACGCCCGCAACGACGGCAAGGGCAAGATCTTCCAGATCGCCGCGGACACGGCCATCGAATGGAGCAAGGCGCAGGACACCCCCGGCGGTCCGGGCCTGCTGCTCAACCTGAAGCACACGGTGTTCGACAAGCTGGTCTACGGCAAGCTCAAGGCCGCGCTCGGCGGCAACTGCGTCGGCGCCATCTCCGGCGGCGCCCCGCTCGGCGCCCGGCTCGGCCACTTCTACCGCGGCGTCGGCGTCACCATCTACGAGGGCTACGGCCTGACCGAGTCCAGCGCCGCCATCACCGTCAACCGGGTCGGCGAGTTGAAGGTCGGCACGGTCGGCAAGCTGGTGCCCGGCAACAGCATGCGCATCGCCGAGGACGGCGAGCTGCTGCTGTCCGGCGGCGTGGTGTTCAGCGGCTACTGGAACAACCCGACCGCCACCGACGAGGCGTTCACCGACGAGTGGTTCCACACCGGTGACCTCGGCGCCATCGACGACGACGGCTACCTGTCGATCGTCGGGCGCAAGAAGGAGATCATTGTGACCGCGGGCGGCAAGAACGTCGCCCCGGCCCCGCTGGAAGACGTCATGCGGGCGCACCCGCTGATCAGCCAGGCCATGTGCGTGGGTGACCAGGAGCCGTTCATCGCCGCCCTCATCACCATCGATCCCGAGGCGTTCGAGGGCTGGAAGCAGCGCAACAACAAGGACGCCGGCGCATCGGTGGGCGATCTGGCCGAGGACGCGGCGCTGGTCGCCGAGATCCAGAAGGCCGTCGACGACGCCAACCAGACGGTGTCGAAGGCCGAGGCCATCCGGAAGTTCCGGATTCTGCCGGTCGACTTCACCGAGGACACCGGCGAGCTGACGCCGACGCTGAAGGTCAAGCGCAAGGTCGTCGCCGAGAAGTTCGCGGCCGAGATCGCGGCGCTCTACAGCTGAGCAGCGCTACAAGAGCGCTACAACAGCTCGGATAGCCGCTCGCCCTTGAGCTTCCACTGCCAGTTGTCGACGACGAACTGACGGCCGGCGGCGCCCATCGCGGCGGCCAGATCCGGGTTGGCCAGGACGTCGGTGATGGCGGCGGCGATGTCTTCGACGTCGCGGCCGTCGACCACATGGCCGGTCTTGCCTTCCACGACGGTCTCCGGTGCGCCGCCGGAGTCACCGGCGACCACCGGCACGCCGCACGCCGAGGCCTCGAGGAAGACGATCCCCAGGCCTTCGACATCGAGCCCGTTGCCCCGGGTCCGGCACGGCATGGCGAAGACGTCGGCCATCGCGTGGTGGGCCGGCAACTCGTCGCCGGGCACGCCGCCGGTGAACACCACGTGGTCGGTGACGTCGTAGCGGCGCGCGAGCTTCTGCAGATCGTCGCGGTACGGCCCGTTGCCGACGATCACCAGCGCGGCACCGTCGATCCGCTGCCGGATGACGGGCAGCGCCCGGATCAGCATGTCCTGTCCCTTGCGCGGCACCAGACGGGACAGGCAGACGATCACCGGCCGCTGCCCCAGCCCGTACCGGGCCCGCAGCTCGGCGCGGGCCACCTCATCGGGGACGAAGCGGTCGACGTCGACGCCGGGTGACAGGTATTCCAGCGCGGCATCCGGGCCGAAGGCCGCGGCGAACCGGTTCCGCGTGTAGTGGCTGACGAAGGTCACCACGTCCGTGTTGTTTCCGATGTGCCGCAACGCGTTTCGCGCGACCGGCAGCATCGACCACCCCACCTCGTGCCCGTGCGTGCTGGCCACCACCCGGGTCGCCCCGGCATCGCGCGCCAGCGGGGCCAGCAGCGCCAGCGGCGCGGCCGCGCCGAACCACACGGTGTCGATGTCGTGCTCGGCGATGAGTCGACGCATCCGCAGCGCGACGGTCGGCTCGGGCACCATCAACGTCGTCGGGTGGCGGACCACCTCGTACCCGGCGGCCGCGGCGGCCTTGTCGTATTCCGGCGCGCCCTTCCATTTCGGGGCGTACACCGTCAGCTCGTGCGACCCGCGGACGAGCAGCTCGCCGACCAGACTCTCCAGATACGACTGGATGCCACCGCGGCGGGGCGGAAAATCGTTGGTCAACAGCAGCACCCGAGACATCGCGGTCAGGCTATCGCGTCAGCCCCGGGCCGCGAGCCACCGCTGCCACACAGCGGTCAACGCGTCGCGGTCCGTGCCGAGGGTGGCGGTCAGCGCGGTGTCGAGGTCGGGATGCCCGGCACCGCACGCCGCCAGATACAGCCGGCGCAGCACCGGATCGCCGAACTGCGCGCCGACGAACCGGGCGAACCACCAGGCGCGGTCATAGGCCAGCGACAGCGCCGGCCCGACGATCTGGAAGTCGGCATTGGTGGGTAGCACCGCCATGCCGGCCGGCGCCGGTCGCGGGGTGCGCGGGCGGCTGACGTAGTCGGCGACGCCCTCGGTCAGGCACCAGGGCGCGTCGGCGGCCGTGACGGGCCGGGAGGCGTAGTGAAAAAGCTCGTGGCGCAACACGATTCGCAGCGCCCCGGGCCCCATCGCGGCGGCGCCGGGCGCGAACACGATGCGGTCGACGGTGGTGGCCGCGGCGAATTCTTCCTTCCCGCCGGCCAGTGCCCGGAACTCCTCGTCGGTGCCGGTGGTCACGATGGTGATCTGACGGCGCCAGTCGGCACCCCAGAACGCGGTGACCGCGGCGGCCGCGCCGTCGAGTTCGGCGGTGATGCGCCCCGGCAGCGTCGAGCCGGGATCGAGGACCAGCAGTTCGGCGGTCCGGCCATCGGCCAGCCGGATGGTGGTCGGCGCCGTCGGCATCGGTGGCGCCGTCGGTGGCACGGACGGTGGTGCGGCGGCCGGCACGTCAGCCGCATGGCCGCGGCTCAGCACGAATGCGGCCGCAGCCGACTCTGCGGCGAGAAGGCCGAGAACTACGCGACGGGAGACGCTCAGTAGCGACGCACGTTGTAGATCGGCGCGTTGTCGACCGGCGCCACCCGCACGGGCACACCGAACGTCGAGGCGTGGACCATCATGCCGTCGCCGATGTAGATGCCCACGTGCGAGGCGTCGGAGTAGTAGCTCACGACGTCACCGGGCTGCATCTGGTCGCGCGACACCGGCTGTCCGCCGGCGGCCTGCGCGTAGCTCGAGTGCGGCAGCGAGATGCCGGCCTGCTGGAACGCCCACATCACGAGACCTGAGCAGTCGAACTGGCCGGGACCCGCGGCACCCCAGACATAGGGGTCGCCGATGCGGGTCAGCGCGGCCTGCACCGCGATGGCGCCGGCAGCAGTGCCGCTGCCATCCGACGGGGCGGGCGCACCCTCGACGGGCGGGTTGGGGCCGGCGGCGTTGATGGACGGATCCTGGCCGGGGGCCGGCGGCACCGCGTCCGGGTTCGGCGGGAGGCCGTCCGGGGCCGGGGCGGGCGGCGCGGCGGCCGGAGCCGGCGGAAGGGCGGCCAGCGCCTGCCGCTGGCTCGGCGTCAGCGCGGTGTAGCGGGACTTGACGATGGCGATCTGCACCTGCAGCTTGCTTTGCTTGGACTGCAGATCGGCACGCACGGCGGCGGCCTGCTCGGCCGCGGTCTTGGCTTCGGACGCCAGCTTGGCCGAGTCGGCCTCGGCCTTGGTGGCGGAGTCGGAGGCGCTGTGGAAGTTGGCCATCTGCACGGCCATCTCGCCGGCCATCACGCGCTGGACCGAGAGCTGGTCGATCAGGCCCTGCGGGGAATCGGCGGTGAGGATGGCGTCGATGCCGTCGGTGCGGCCACCCATGTACTGCGCTGCAGCAATCTTGTCGACCGAGTCCTGGTAGGTAGCCAGGTCGTTCTTGGCGACCTCCGCGGCAGCGGCCGCAGCCTCGTGCTTGCTGTCGGCGGCCTTGGCAGCAGCCAGCTTCTTGTCCAGATCGAGCTGCGCGGCGTGCATGGCCTCAGTGGTCTGCTCAGCCTGGCGCGAGAGCTCGTTGAGCTTTGCTACGGCGTCGTCCGCCGGATCGGCCTGGACGTTGCCCGCAAAGGCACTACCAAGTATGGTGAGCCCCGCGATCGCACCGGCTACTGGTCGTTTAAGACCGCAAATGGTGCGGTGCGTGCGGTGGAGACTCAAGATTTCGCGTCCTTCAACTGCGGGTTCGAGCCGCTTCGAACTCAGTGAGGTCTCGAATAGGTTACGAAACGGCATCGGCGTTGTCCAACGGGAATGGCCAATCTATCAGCCCGTCCCCCGATCCCGTTAACCAGCATCACAATGTGAGGGTCGTCACGCTACGCCCGTAGTGCTTGACTTTGTCTCGTTTTGAGTACCCACCCCTCCCTTGGGTCGGCCGATCGGAACCAACCGCAGCCGCGGCGCCATGCCGGCATCGGCGAGCACCTCGAGCGCGCGGCGCTCGTCGTCCAGCAGTGTCTCGGGCACGCCCAGCAAAACACTGACCACGCAGTCACCGCAGCCGGGACCGCGCACCGCGCAGTCGTCGCAGTCGATCTTGACCGGCCCGTTGTCGAACTTCATCTCTGACTCCTTCATCGGTTGAGGCGCACGCTAGCGACGTCCACCGACAAAAAAGTGCGGGTGATCAGCAACCGGATAACGGAATGACATCGATGGGATTTCTTGTCGGTGCCGGCCCCTACTGTCACGTCATGGGCTCCGGCAGCGCCACCGACCAGTTGGCTTTCGACCTCGATGAGGCGTTGCTGCGCGACACCACATTCGTGGTGGTCGACCTGGAGACCACCGGTGGCCGCGCCCGGGCGGACGACACCGGAGGCGGCTGGGACGCCATCACCGAGATCGGCGCGGTCAAGGTGCGCGGCGGCGAGATCATCGGCGAACTGGCCACCCTGATCGACCCGGGTCGCGCCATCCCGCCGCAGATCGTGCAGCTGACCGGCATCACCACGGCCATGGTCTGCGACGCCCCGCGCATCGAATCGGTGCTGCCCACATTCCTGGAGTTCTGCCGCGGCGCGGTCCTGGTCGCCCACAACGCGGGCTTCGACATCGGATTCCTGCGGGCCGCGGCCGAGCGGGCGCAGCTGCCCTGGCCCAACCCGCCGGTGTTGTGCACCGTCAAGCTGGCCCGCCGGGTCCTGACGCGCGACGAGGCGCCGAGTGTGCGGCTCTCGGAGCTGGCCCGGTTGTTCCGCGCCACCACCACACCCACACACCGCGCCCTCGACGACGCCCGCGCCACCGTCGACGTCCTGCACGGACTGCTCGAGCGCATCGGCAATCAGGGCGTGCACACCGTGGCCGAGCTGCGCGGCTATCTCCCGGACGTCACCAAGGCACAGCGCCGCAACCGCAAGCTCGCCGACGCACTGCCGAACTCCCCCGGCGTCTATCTGTTCCGCGGACCGTCCGAGGAGGTGCTGTACGTGGGCACCGCGGTCGATCTGCGCCGCCGGGTGCGGCAGTACTTCACCGGCGCCGATCCCCGCGCCCGTATGAAAGAGATGGCGTCCCTTGCCATTCGCGTCGACCACGTCGAGTGCGCGCACGAGCTGGAGGCCGGGGTGCGCGAACTGCGGCTGCTCGCCGCGCACGCGCCGCCCTACAACCGGCGTTCGAAGGCACCGCACAAGTGGTGGTGGGTGGTGCTCACCGACGAGGCCTTCCCCCGGTTCAGCGTGGTGCGCGCACCGCGCCACGACCGGGCGGTCGGCCCGTTCCGGGCGCATGCCGACGCCGTCGACGCGGCGCTGCTGCTGGCCCGCTTCACGGGCGTGCGGACCTGTACGACGCGGCTGGCACGGGCCGCCCAGCACGGGCCGCAGTGTCCGGAGCGGGAACTGTCGCCATGTCCGGCGCCCCGCGGCATCACCGCCGGCGCCTACGCCGAATTCGCCGACCGGGCCGCGGAAAACATTGCCGGCGTTGATGATTCCGCGCTCTGCACGGCACTGAAACACATCGACGAGCTGGCGGCCGAGGGCCGTTTCGAGAGCGCGGCGCGGCTCCGGGACCACGCCGCGACCGTCATCGACGGATTGTGGCGCGGCCAGCGCCTGCGCGCGCTGACGGCACTGCCCGAACTCGTGGCCGCCCGGCCCGACGGCGCCGGCGGCTGGCATCTCGTCGTGGTCCGGTACGGCCAGTTGGCAGCCGCAGGCAATGCGCCGCGGCGAGTCCCCCCGATGCCCGTCGTCGACGCGATATCCGCTGCGGCACAGGTGATCCTGACATCGGAGCGGCCACTGGGCGGCGCGCCCGTCGAGGAGGTCGCGCTGATCGTGCGCTGGCTCGCCGCGCCCGGTGTGCGCATCGTGCGCACCGATTCCGGCGCCGGGCCGGAGGTCGGCTACTGCCTACCGATCACCGCGGCGGGACGGTGGGCCGAGTGGGCCGCCACCGCCCGGTCGGCCCGGGCGGCGGCACAGCAGGCGCAGCGGTCAGACCTTCTGGGTGAACCGAGCCCACCGCGCGAGCAGCTGCTCGGCAGCACCCGAATCGATCGCCTCGGTGGCGCGGGCCAGACCCCGCTCCCACGCCGGCACCCACTGGGCGTCGCTGGATAGCCCGGCATGAGCCACCATGGCGCCTGCGGCGTTGAGTACCACGGCATCCCGGACCGGGCCGGTCTGACCCGCAAGGACCGCGCGCACCGACTCCGCGTTCGCCGTGGCGTCACCGCCGCGCAACTCGCTCAGCTCGGCGCGGGCGAAACCGAATGCCTTCGGATCGAGCGTCAGCCGCTCGACGGTGCCCGCCTGCACCCGCCAGATGGTGCTCGTCGTCGTGGTGGTCAGCTCGTCGAGCCCGTCGTCGCCGTGCACGACCAGGACGCTGGAGCCGCGCGCGGCGAACACCCCGGCCATCACCTCGGCCAGTTCGGCCCAGGCGCAGCCGATCAGACCGGCGCGCGGCATCGCCGGATTCGTCAGCGGCCCCAGGAGATTGAAGACCGTCGGCACCCCGATCTCCCGCCGCACGGAGGAAGCGTGCCGATAGGACTGATGGAACTGCGGGGCGAACGCGAACCCGATACCCACTTCGGCGACCGAGCGGGCCACGTCACCCGGCGACAGGTCGATCCGCACGCCCAGGGCCTCGAGAGTGTCGGCGCCGCCGGACAACGACGACGCCGCCCGGTTCCCGTGCTTGATCACGGGCACCCCGCACGCGGCGACGACGATCGACGCCATCGTGGACAAGTTGACGGTGTTGGAGCCGTCACCACCGGTGCCGACGATGTCGACCACATCGCTACCGATCGCGGCGAGTGCGTCGGCGGGCACTTTTCGGGCGTGTCGCAACATCACATCGGCGAGCTCGGACACCTCGGCGGAGGTCGGTCGCTTCATCTTCATGGCAATGGCGAATGCAGCGATCTGCGCCGGGGTGGCGGTACCCGTCATGACCTGGTCCATTGCCCACCCCGCCTGACCCGCGGCAAGGTTCTGGCCGGTGGTCAGCCGGCCCAGGATCTGGGGCCACAACGGCCCGTCGGTGGTCGGTTCCTGATGAGGATCGGTGGTTGGCACGGACCCGATTATGGCCAATGTCGGCACCCGGGTGGAGTTCAACAACTACAAAGCGTCATACTTACCGCTGTGACGAGCGCTGTAGGTACCTCCGGAACCGCGATCACGTCGCGGGTGCATTCGCTGAACCGGCCGAATATGGTCAGTGTCGGCACCATTGTGTGGCTTTCCAGTGAGCTGATGTTCTTTGCTGGACTGTTCGCAATGTATTTCACCGCGCGCGCCCAGGCAGGCGGCGTATGGCCGCCTCCCCCCACGCACCTGAACCTGGCCGAGGCCGTTCCGGTGACGTTGGTGCTGATCGCGTCGTCGTTCACCTGCCAGATGGGCGTGTTCGCCGCCGAGCGCGGTGACGTCTTCGGCCTGCGCCGGTGGTACGTCATCACGTTGCTGATGGGCGCGTTCTTCGTCGGTGGCCAGGCGTTCGAGTACTTCATGCTCGTCGAAGAGGGCACCACGATTCCGAGCAGTGCCTACGGGTCTGTGTTCTACCTGGCGACCGGTTTCCACGGTCTGCACGTCATCGGTGGTCTGGTCGCATTCGTGTACCTGCTGGCCCGCACGAAGATGAGCAAGTTCACGCCGGCCCAGGCCACCGCTGCCATCGTCGTGTCCTACTACTGGCACTTCGTCGACATCGTGTGGATCGCCCTGTTCGCCACCATCTACTTCGTTCGCTGATCGGCTCGCCGATGCTTCCTATGAGAAGGGGTTCGATGACCAGCAAGTCCCGTCGCCGGCTACACCGGCGCCTCTCGGCAGCGATGCTGCTGCTGCTCGGACTTCTAGTCGCTGGTGGCCTGGCGGCCACCCTGACTCCGCGGCCTCAGGTCGCGAAGGCAGACGAGTCGCAGCTGGCTCTGCTGCGCACCGGCAAGCAGTTGTTCGAAACGTCGTGCGTCTCCTGCCACGGCGCCAACCTGCAGGGTGTGACCGACCGCGGCCCGAGCCTCATCGGTGTCGGCGACGCGGCCGTCTACTTCCAGGTGTCCACCGGCCGCATGCCCGCCATGCGCGGTGAGGCGCAGGCGCCCCGTAAGGACGCGGCGTTCGACGAGCACCAGATCGACGCCCTCGGTGCCTACATCCAGGCCAACGGCGGCGGACCTCAGGTCCCGCGTGACGCCAACGGTCAGATCAACCAGCACTCGTTCATCGGTGAGAACGTCGCCCGTGGTGGCGACCTGTTCCGTCTGAACTGCGCGTCGTGCCACAACTTCACCGGCAAGGGCGGCGCGCTGTCGTCGGGCAAGTACGCGCCTGACCTCGGCAAGGCCGCCGAAGTGCCGGCGCAGGTGTACACCGCCATGCTCACCGGCCCGCAGAACATGCCCAAGTTCTCGGATCGTCAGCTGACCCCGGAGGAGAAGCGCGACATCGTCGCCTACGTCCACGAGTCGGCGAACGCCCGCAGCCAGGGCGGCTACGGCCTCGGTGGCTTCGGCCCCGCGCCCGAGGGCATGGCGATGTGGATTATCGGGATGGTCGCCGTGATCGGCGCGGCTATGTGGATCGGAGCTCGCGCATGAGCGAGAACGTGAACATTCCCAGTGACGACGAACTGCGCGAGATGTCGCGCGAGGAGCTCGTCGAACTGGGCGGGAAGATCGACGGCGTCACGACCGTCTTCAAGGAGCCGCGCTGGCCCGTCGAGGGCACCAAGGCGGAGAAGCGCGCCGAGCGTCAGGTCGCGGCCTGGCTGCTGCTCGGCGGCCTGTCCGGCCTGGCCCTGCTGCTGGTGTTCCTGTTCTGGCCGTGGGAGTACAAGCCGTTCGAGTCCGAGGGCGAGTTCATCTACTCGCTGGCGACCCCGCTGTACGGCCTGACCTTCGGCCTGTCGATCCTGGCGATCGGCATCGGTGCGGTGCTCTTCCAGAAGAAGTTCATCCCCGAGGAAATCTCGATCCAGGACCGCCACGACGGCGCCTCCCCCGAGGTCCACCGCGCCACCGTCGCGGCCAACCTGACCGACGCGCTCGAGGGCTCGACCCTCAAGCGCCGCAAGCTGATCGGCCTGTCGCTCGGCGTCGGCCTGGGCGCGTTCGGCCTGGGCACCGCGGTCGCCTTCATCGGCGGTCTGATCAAGAACCCGTGGAAGCCGGTCGTCCCGACCGCCGAGGGCAAGAAGGCCGTCCTGTGGACGTCCGGCTGGACCCCGCGTTTCCACGGCGAGACCATCTACCTGGCTCGGGCCACCGGCCTGCCGGGCGAGTCCCCCTTCGTGAAGATGCGCCCCGAGGACATCGACGCGGGCGGCATGGAGACGGTGTTCCCGTGGCGTGAGTCCGACGGCGACGGCACCACCCTCGAGTCGCACGAGAAGCTGTCGGAGATCGCACTCGGTGTGCGCAACCCGGTGATGCTCATCCGCATCAAGCCCGAGGACCTGTCCCGCGTGGTCAAGCGCAAGGGCCAGGAGAGCTTCAACTTCGGTGACTTCTTCGCGTACACCAAGGTGTGCTCGCACCTGGGCTGCCCCTCGTCGCTGTACGAGCAGCAGACCTACCGCATCCTGTGCCCCTGCCATCAGTCGCAGTTCGACGCGCTGCACTTCGCGCGGCCGATCTTCGGTCCGGCGGCCCGCGCCCTGGCGCAGCTGCCGATCACGATTGACAAAGAGGGCTACCTGGTCGCCAACGGCGACTTCATCGAACCCGTCGGACCGGCATTCTGGGAGCGCAAATCATGAGTCCCAAGCTCGCTGACATCGCTGCCGCACAAGGCGATGCGATCGACTCGCGGTACCACCCGTCGGCCGCCGTACGCCGGCAGCTGAACAAGGTCTTCCCGACGCACTGGTCCTTCATGCTCGGTGAGATCGCGCTGTACAGCTTCCTCGTGCTGCTGCTCACCGGCGTGTACCTGACGCTGTTCTTCGACCCGTCGATGACCGAGGTCATCTACAACGGCGTCTACCAGCCGCTGCGTGGCGTCCAGATGTCGCGCGCCTACGAATCGGCCCTCGAAATCTCCTTCGAGGTCCGCGGTGGCCTGTTCGTCCGCCAGATTCACCACTGGGCCGCGCTGATGTTCGCCGCGTCGATCATGGTCCACCTGGCCCGCATCTTCTTCACCGGTGCGTTCCGCCGCCCGCGTGAGGCCAACTGGATGATCGGCTCGGTGCTGCTGATCCTCGCGATGTTCGAGGGCTACTTCGGCTACTCGCTGCCCGACGACCTGCTCTCGGGTATCGGTCTGCGCGCCGCGCTGTCGTCGATCACCCTGGGCATCCCGGTCATCGGCACCTGGATGCACTGGGCCCTGTTCGGTGGCGACTTCCCGGGCAACATCATCATCCCGCGGATGTACGCCCTGCACATCCTGCTGATCCCGGGCATCATCCTGGCCCTCATCGGCGCTCACGTGGCGCTGGTGTGGTTCCAGAAGCACACCCAGTTCCCCGGCCCCGGCCGCACCGAGAAGAACGTCGTCGGCGTGCGCGTCATGCCGGTGTTCGCGATCAAGGGTGGCGCGTTCTTCGCCATGGTCACCGGCATCCTGGGCATCATGGGTGGTCTGCTGCAGATCAACCCGATCTGGGAGCTGGGCCCCTACAAGCCCTCGCAGGTGTCCGCCGGTAGCCAGCCCGACTTCTACATGATGTGGACCGAAGGCCTGGCGCGTATCTGGCCGGCCTGGGAGTTCTACCCGTTCGGCCACACCATCCCGGCCGTCATGGGTGTCGCCGTGATCATGGGTCTGGTGTTCGGTCTGCTGATCGCCTGGCCGTTCCTGGAGAAGAAGTTCACCGGCGACGATGCGCACCACAACCTGCTGCAGCGTCCGCGTGACGTGCCGGTCCGCACCGCCATCGGTGCCATGGCCATCGCGTTCTACATGGTGCTGACCCTGGCCGCGATGAACGACATCATCGCGCTCAAGTTCGACATCTCCCTGAACGCCACCACCTGGATCGGCCGCATCGGCATGGTCGTCCTGCCCGCAGTGGTCTACTACCTGACCTACCGCTGGTGTGTCGGCCTGCAGCGCAGCGACCGCGCCGTCCTCGAGCACGGTATCGAGACCGGCATCATCAAGCGACTGCCGCACGGCGCCTACGTCGAACTGCACCAGCCCCTGGGACCGGTCGACGACCACGGCCACCCGATCCCGCTGGAGTACCAGGGTGCCGCACTGCCCAAGCGCATGAACAAGCTCGGCTCTGCCGGCTCGCCCGGTACCGGCAGCTTCCTGTTCGCCGACTCCGCCGTCGAGCAGGCTGCCCTGGCCGACGCCGAACACGCCGCCGAGCACAAGGCACTCACCGCCCTCAAGGAATACCAGGACGAGATTTCGCCCAACGGTTCCAACGGGCATCACTAGTTCGATCTACGGTTTCGGCCCGGTCTGGTTTTTCACCAGACCGGGCCGAAGTCGTTTTCGGGTCCACTCCCCTACCCCGGTGACCCACGCCTATCCGGTTGCCGCGAACGCCGCCTCGATCCAGTTGCTGAACTCGCACGCCAGGTGCCAGCGATGCTGTGCGATCAGGTACGGCGCGGTGAGCCAAGGGAATTCGACGCACAGCCGGGCATGGAAGCCGCCCGCTTCGTCGCGGAATTCATGCCGGACGCCGCCGATCGCCAAGCCGCCCTCGGTACGCGCGACCCCCGCCGCCTCGACGGGGAACGCGGGGTCACGGGGCGTCACGAGCGGTGACGTGTCGTCGTAGTCGACGAAGAACCGCGTCGCCAATGGACTTCCGCCGGTCGTCTCGATGACCTCCTGCCGGCCGTCCGGGGCGGTGTCGATGAGGAAGTGGTCGGGGTTGGCGGCGATCATGCTGCGCGCGTAGTCGGCTCGGCCGTCGTCGGTGAACCAGTCCACGAACGCGCGGGCGCTGCCGCCGGTCACGTACAGGTCGCACACACTCGTCGCACGACGTCCGAACGACAACCGCGTCGTACCACGGGCCACCACGCCGGCCGCCCGGACGTCACGCGCCAAGCGACGACGGATGTCGTCGGCGCCCAGAGCCAGCTTGGCGTCGGCGAAAGCTGTTCGCTGCCGGGCGATATCCCCGGCGGGCACCGGCAGACCGATCTTGCCGGCGGCCTTCGGCAGGCGCCTGGCCTCCCAGGCGAGCACCTCGTCGCGAGCTACCGCACGCCCCCCGATCACGGCGTCGATGGTGAGCGTCTGGTCCGGCATGCGAACACCTCCTACACTAAAAGCATCTGTAGTTGCTTTTATATGATGGAGTGCGATGCCCAGTCAAGACTCCGCAGTCCCCCGGCCGCGACCAGGTGGCCGGTCCGCGCGTGTGGTTGCCGCCGTCCACGCGGCGACCCTCGAACTCCTGACCGAGATCGGCTACGACAACCTGCAACTGTCCGATGTGGCCAAGCGGGCGCAGGTGAACAAGACGACCGTCTACCGCCGGTGGCCGACGAAGGCCGCTCTGGTGGCCGACCTGCTGGCGCGCTTCACGGAGAGCAACGTCGCGACGCCGGACACCGGGTCACTGCAGACAGACCTCGAGCAGCTGCTCTCGGACATCGTCACCGCACTGTCCGACCGGGCCATCCGCGCCGTCCTCTACGCCGCGCTGACGGGCGCCGACGACAGCGACGACGTGCGAACCACACAGACCAGGTTCTGGGAGGAACGCTTCCGGTGCAGCGGAGCTGTCGTCGACCGCGCGATCGCCCGCGGCGAAATCCCGCCGGGCACCGACCCGCGCGCGGTGCTGGAGATGGCCGCGGGCCCGGTCTATTTCCGCGCCCTGTTCACCGTAGACGCGGTGACACCCGCGTATCTCAGTGAGACCGCGCGACGCACCATCCGTGCGTTCGCGGAACGCTAGGCCGCCCGGGCGTCCTCGGCTGACGCCTCCAGCACGGCGTGCAGGCTGCGCAGGCAGTACCAGGGAATGGCCACCATGGCAGCCGTGATGATCAAGGCCAGGCCGTACAGGATCCAGGCCAACTCGTCGTGTCGGTCGGCCAGCATGTACGCGCCCAGGAAGACGAACAGTGTCGCGCCCCCCATGGCCGCGGCGATCCCGAGCGTGCAGCGCAGCCACAGCTGATCCACCGCCGCCACCGGAAAGCCCAGCATGCTCGTCGCCGGCGACGCCGAGTAGCGGCGCACGACCGGATCGTCGAAGGAGCGCAGGGCACTCTGCGGGAGCTCACCGGCGGGACGACGGTCGTCGGCCTCGGACGGCCCGCCGCCGAGCAGCAGCAGCGGCGCTGCCCCACCGCGACGGGCGCGCAACAACAGCGGAATGGCGCCCACGATCACCGCCGCGGATACCGCGATGACCGAGTACAGCAGCCACGGCGTGTGCGACGACGCGGCACCCGACGGGTGCCGCGTGCCGAGGTCGACCATCGCGACGACGGCGGCCACGCCGGCGCCCAGGGCAGCGAGCCACACGGCCACCGAGCCGCCGAGCAGAAGACGGTCCAACTGGTCGGGGCTACCGCCGGTCACTCGCGACCGGGTTGAAGTCTCAGCGTTGTACGGCATTTAACAGCTCGTCTGCCAATCATCGTTGGTCTGCGAGGCCAGCGTCTGGCCGTCGCTCGTCACAATCGAACAGTTCAGGTGGCTCAGCCGCAGCAGGCTGGAGGCCTGCACCGAGCCCACGTCGGACATCGAGATCGGTGTCAGAGTGATCATCCACGGGATGTAGACGTTCTGCTGGGTGCGCTGGCGTCCCGCGGCGTCGGTGTACGTCACCGAAATGCGGTCCAGCGGCGCCTTCGTGCCCCAAATTCGGTACGTGACATAGCGCGGCCCGGTCGGCGGCGCGGACGTCGTCGCCGGCGGCGCGGCCGCGGCGGAGCTGGGCGGCGGAGGCGGCGGCTCTTCCGACGGCGGAGGTGGCGGCGGCTGCGTCACGGTCACCGTCGACGGGGGCGGCGGAGGTGGTGGCGGCGGGGGCGCCTCGGTTGTCGTGGGCGGAGGCGGCGGCGTGGTCGTGGTGGTGAACTCGTCCTGGAACGGCGGCGCCGACGTGGTGCTGGTCGACGGCGTCGCCACATTCTCGGAATCGGTGTTGCGGGTCACCAGGATGGCGACGGACGCCACCAGCGAGATGGCCGCGATGATCGCCACGACGCCGACGACCCACGGCCACCGCGGCGGCGGGGTGTCGTCGGCTTCGGACTTGGCCTCGTAGCTGTCGTAGTCGTACAGCGCGGGCTCCGGCGGCACGTACGGCGCGATGGTGAAGTGCTCGGACTCGGGCGCAGAGTAGGCCTGCGAATAGATCTCGGTTTCGCCGGTGCCTTCACCGACTCCCGATGACTCCCGGGCCGCATCATCCGAGCCCGGGGAATGTGACCCGCTCACGTACGCCTATCCCTCTCGACCACTGTGTCGCTGTAGCTGGTGAACGCCGCTTGCGGCGACAGTCCAGCCTTTGGCAGACATTACCCAACATGGGCCCGGCATGGCCGTACCGGACGGCGCCAGAGGACCATCTGACATACGGTTGTGACCTGACCGCAGAGCGATCAGGTCACAGGGGCCGTAGGTGTCAGTGCTTCTCGGGGCCGGTGTAGTACTCGAAAACCAGGCCGGCGACGGTGGCCAGCACGAAGCAGACGCCGGCGACGATCAGCCAGGGCAGCCACAGGCCGATACCGACCGCGGTGGTCGAGGCCGACAGGGCGATCAGCAGCGGCCACCAGCTGTGCGGGCTGAAGAAGCCCAGCTCGCCGGCACCGTCGGAGACCTCGGCGTCTTCGTAGTCCTCGGGCCGGGTGTCGAGGCGACGGGCCACGAACCGGAAGAACGTGCCGATGATCAGCGACAGACCGGTGGTCAGCACCAGCGCGGTGGTGCCGGCCCACTCGATGCCACCGTTGGCGTACAGCGCGGTCAGCGCGCCGTAGCCGACGGTCGCCAAGGCGAAGAAGGCAGTCAGAATCTCGAAAAGTCGGGCTTCGATATGCATGGCGTATCCCCTACTTGCTCGCCTGAGCCGGCGAACCGACCTGCTCGCCGCGGCGAGAGTCGAACGGATGGGTCGTCTGGGCCACCGGCGGCAGGCCGATCGACACCAAGGCGTCGGCGTTGGTCGCCTTCGGGTGGTCGATGCGGTACTGCAGGTAAGCCTTGAACTGCTCCGGCTCCACGACGCGCACCTCGAAGTTCATCATCGAGTGGTACGTGCCGCACATCTCGGTGCAGCGGCCCACGAACGGACCGGTCTTCTCGATCTCGCTGACCTGGAAGATGTTGTCCGAGTGGTTGGCCTCGGGGTTCGGGATGACGTCCCGCTTGAACAGGAACTCCGGCACCCAGAAGCCGTGGATGACGTCAGCCGAGGCGATCTGGAACTCGATGCGCTTGCCCTTCGGCAGGACCAGGATCGGAATCTCGGTGCTGGTGCCGATGGTCTCGACCTTGTCGAAGTTCAGGTAGCTGCGGTCCTCGGGGTTCTCGCCGCGGATCGCGCCGACCTTCTCCTCGCCGTGCTCGTCCTTGCCCTCGGGCTTGGACTTCATGGCTTCCTTGCGGGCGGCGTCGGCGCCGTCGTAGGAGAAGGTGTTGTCCTTGAAGGCGACCTTCTGGTAGCCGAACTTCCAGTTCCACTGGAACGCGGTGACGTCGATGGTGACCTCAGCAGGCTTGCTGTGGTCCATCATCTTCTCCTGCACCACGACGGTGAAGTAGAAGAGCACCGAGATGATGAGGAACGGCACGACGGTCAGCACCAGTTCCAGCGGCATGTTGTAGCCGAACTGGCGCGGCAGCTCGGTGTCCGTCTTCTTCTTGCGGTGGAACGCCATCGCCCAGAAGATCAGCGCCCAAACGATGGCGCCGACGACGAACGAAGCGATAACCGACCACACCCAGAGGTCACGGTTTGCGTGCGCTTCTGGCGTGATGCCGGTCGGCCAACCCAGGCCGAAGACTTCTTGCCAGCTGCATCCGCTGAGCAGCAGCGTCGACGCGCCGAGAATGGCGGACAACGCCACCAAACGGAGCCCGCGAGCGGTCACGTTGAGGCCCTCCTAGGAGTCGGTCAAGCCGGTCGAATACTACGCAGCGTAGACCACGCCCGCGGCGCCGAGCGAAGCGACCGGCCAATCGGCAACGTCGGTTCTGAGTTCACCTGCCTGAACAGGCATACTGGCGCCGTGTGCGGACTGCTGGCCTACCTGGCCGACCCTGTTGCCGACCATTCCACTGACCTGGTGAACGCGGTCTCGGATGCCACGCATCCGATGCGCCACCGGGGTCCGGACGAGTCGGGCGCCTGGGCCGACGACAGCGATCCGAGCGATGGTCATCACACCGTCGTGTTCGGCTTCAACCGGCTGTCGATCATCGACATCGCGCACAGCCACCAGCCGCTGCGCTGGGGTCCGCCCGAAGCCCCGAACCGCTACGCGCTGGTGTTCAACGGCGAGATCTACAACTACCTCGAGCTGCGGGAGGAACTGCGCGCCGAGTTCGGTGCCGAGTTCGCCACCGAGGGCGACAGCGAGGCGATCGTCGCTGCCTACCACTACTGGGGCACCGCGGCGCTGAACCGCTTGCGCGGGATGTTCGCCTTCGCGCTGTGGGACACCGAGACCCGCGAGTTGTTCTGCGCGCGGGACCCGTTCGGCATCAAGCCGCTGTATCTGGCGACGGGCCCGGGCGGCACCATCGTGGGCAGCGAGAAGAAGTGCATTCTCGACCTGGCGGCCCGCGCCGGCGTCGACCTGAGCATCGACGAACGCGCCGTCCAGCACTACACGGTGCTGCAGTACGTGCCCGAACCCGAGACCCTGCAGCGCGGGATCCGGCGGCTGGAGTCGGGCAGCTACGCCCGCATTCGCCCGGGCCGGCAGCCCGAGGTGACGCGCTACTTCAAGCCGAAGTTCGCCGCTGTGCCATTTGTCACAGGGCGGGAGCAGGCCCGGTACGACGAGATCACCGCCGTTCTGGAGGATTCGGTCGCCAAGCACATGCGGGCCGACGTCACCGTCGGCGCGTTCCTGTCCGGCGGCATCGACTCGACCGCGATCGCCGCGCTGGCGATGCGGCATAACCCCAAGCTGATCACCTTCACGACGGGCTTTGAGCGCGAAGGCTTTTCGGAGGTCGACGTCGCCGTCGCCTCCGCCGAGGCCATCGGGGCGCGGCACGTGACCAAGGTCGTCAGCCAGGCCGAGTTCGTCGCGGCGCTGCCCGAGATCGTCTGGTACCTGGACGAGCCGGTGGCCGACCCGGCGCTGGTGCCCTTGTTCTTCATCGCCCGCGAGGCCCGCAAGCACGTCAAGGTGGTGCTCTCCGGCGAGGGCGCCGACGAGCTGTTCGGCGGCTACACCATCTACCGGGAACCGTTGTCGCTCAAGGCCTTCGACCGCGTCCCGCGGGGACTGCGGCGCGGGCTCGGCAAGGCCTCGAAGTCACTGCCCGACGGCATGCGCGGCAAGAGCCTGCTGCACCGCGGGTCGCTGACGCTCGAGGAGCGCTACTACGGCAACGCCCGCAGCTTCTCAGACGAGCAACTGCAGGCGACGCTGGCGCAGTTCAACCCGGAGTGGACCCACACCGACGTGACGGCGCCGATCTACGCCGAGTCCGCGGGCTGGGACCCCGTGGCGCGCATGCAGCATCTGGACCTGTTCACCTGGCTGCGCGGCGACATCCTGGTCAAGGCCGACAAGATGACCATGGCCAATTCCCTGGAACTGCGGGTGCCGTTCCTCGATCCCGAGGTGTTCGCGGTCGCGTCCAAGCTGCCGTACGACCAGAAGATCACCCGCACCACGACCAAGTACGCACTGCGGCGGGCCCTCGAGCCCATCGTCCCGGCGCACGTGCTGCACCGCGCGAAGCTGGGGTTCCCGGTGCCGATCCGGCACTGGCTGCGCTCGGGCGAACTGCTGGAGTGGGCCTACGCGACCGTCGACGCGTCGCAGGCCGGGCATCTCATCGACCTCGACGCCGTCCGCCAGATGCTCGAGGAGCACCGGGGCGGCGTCAGCGATCACAGCCGCCGGCTGTGGACGGTGCTGATCTTCATGCTGTGGCACGCCATCTTCATCGAGGGCAGCGTCACGCCGCGGATCAGCGAGCCCGTCTACCCCGTCGAACTCTGACCACTACGACGAAAGTGCGGGAAACGACCGCGAATTCGCACTGAGTTCGGTCATTTCCCGCACTTTCGGCGTAGTGCTTAAGCGAGCGCTGCGGCGATCTCGTCGGCCGCTTCGGCGCCGAACGCGGCCGACAGCCGCGGCAGCGCAGTGGTCTTGTCCCAGGTCCACTCCTGCGGACCCGGGGCCTCGAGCACCAGGGTGGCAACGAGCGAGGCCAGCTGAGCGGCCCGCTCCAGGCTCAGGCCGGCGCCGCGGCCGGTGAGGAAGCCGGCGCGGAACGCGTCACCGATACCGGTCGGGTCGACCTTCTCGTTCTCGGGCACGACGTCGACGTGGACGAACGAGCCGTCACCGACGATGTCGACGCCCTTCTCCCCCAGCGTGGTGACGCGCAGCTCGATCTGGCTCATCACCTCGGCCTCGGACCAGCCGGACTTCTGCAGCAGCAGGTCCCACTCGTAGTCGTTGGTGAACAGATAGCTAGCGCCGTCGATGAGGCGGCGGATCTCCTCGCCCGACAGGCGGGCCAGCTGCTGGCTGGGGTCCGCGGCGAACGGCAGACCCAGCTTCCGGCATTCCTCGGTGTGCAGGAACATGGCCTCGGGGTCGTTGGCCCCGATGATCACGAGCTCGGGCTCACCCTGAGCGGCGACGAGATCGGCAAGCTTGATGTTGCGCGCCTCCGACATGGCACCCGGATAGAACGACGCCAGCTGCGCCATGTCCTCGTCGGTGGTGCAAACGAATCGTGCGGTGTAGGCGGAGTCGGACACCAGCACCTGCGAGCAGTCGACGCCGTGCGACGTCAGCCAGCCGCGGTAATCGTCGAAGTCCTTGCCCACCGCGCCGACCAGCGTCGGGCTGCCGCCCAGGATGCCGATGGCGTAGGCGATGTTGCCGGCGACGCCGCCGCGGTGCACCACCAGGTCGTCGACCAGGAAGCTCAGCGACACCTTCTGCAGGTGTTCGGCCAGCAACTGCTCGGCGAATCGGCCGGGGAAGCGCATCAAATGGTCGGTCGCGATCGATCCGGTCACGGCAATGGTCATTCGGCGAGCTTACCCAGGCTGAGGTCCGGGCTGCCCTGCCCGGGTGCGCTAGCCTGTGGACAACATGGACGGCGCATATCCGTACCCGGAATCGATCCCCCCGCAGCCGGGTCCGGGGAACTCCACCTACGGTGCCCCTTACAGCGGCCCGCCGACGTCGTACCCGACGACTCTCCCACCGGCCGTGGAATACCCGTCGGGCGGCGGTAACAACACCAAGCGAATCCTGCTGGTCGTCGGCGCTGTGCTTGCGGTCGTCGCCGTCATCGGCGGCATCATCTTCGCGGTGCGCAGCACCAGCGATCGCGGCCTGACCGACGCCTCCGCGAAGTCCGCCATCCAGGGCTATCTCAACGCGCTGTTACAGCAGGACAAGCAGACCGTGGCACGCCATGCCCTGTGCGGCCTGTATGACGGCATCAAGGATCACGCCACGGATTTCACGGTGGCGAATCTGGCCAGTGATGCGTTCCGCAAGCAGTTCGGTCAGGCGGATGTGACGTCGATCGACAAGATCGTGATGCTGTCACCGAATCAGGCGCAGGTGCTGTTCACCATGAAGGTGGCGCCGTCGGGCCGGCTGCCGCGCGGTTCGGGACCGAAGAACAACGAATTGCAGGCTGTCGCACAGCTGCTGGTGCAGCCGCGCGAGACCCTGGTCTGCTCGTACCTGCCGCGTCCGGCGGACTCCCTGTAGGAGACCGCCGGACCAGCACGGTCGGCTATCTCAGTTGAACGAATCGCCGCAGGCGCAGGAGCCGGTGGCGTTCGGGTTGTCGATGGTGAAGCCCTGCTTCTCGATGGTGTCGACGAAGTCGATGGTGGCGCCCTGGACGTACGGGGCACTCATCCGGTCGACGGTCAGGTTGACGCCGCCCACGTTGGTGGTGAGGTCACCATCGAGCGTGCGGTCATCGAAGAAGAGGTTGTAACGCAGGCCGGCGCAGCCGCCCGGTTGCACGGCGATACGCAGCGCGAGGTCGTCACGGCCTTCCTGGTCCAGCAGAGCCTTGGCCTTGGCGGCCGCCGCGTCCGACAAGATCACGCCGTGGGTCTCGGTCGAGGTACCGGTGCTGGTCGCGTCCTCAACAGTCATTGCATCTCCCTGGTGCATCGATTGCCTGGCACTATCCAGGCACCATCAACGGTACCTTGTCGGGCCGGTATTCCCGAGTTCAGCGGCTACGCCCGTAGCTAATCCGGTCAGCTGGTTGGCCGCATCGCTCATGGCCAGTTCCACCGAGCCGGCGTGGTCGGTGATCGAATACGCGGCCGCGATCCCGGCGGCGGCCAGCGCCGAAGGGTCCAGCGTCACCTGCCCGGCCAGCACCAGCACAGGCGTGCCGGCGGCCTGGCCCACCAGCGCGCTGATCACCTTGCCGTGCAGCGACTGGTCGTCGAACCGGCCCTCACCGGTGATGACGAGGTCGGCGGCAGCCAGGTCCGCAGCCAGCCCGGTGTGTGTGGCGATGACCGTCGCGCCCGACTCGCGCCGTCCGCCCAGCGCCAGCAGCGCCGCGCCCAGGCCGCCGGCAGCGCCGGCTCCCGGTTCGACGGCGACGTCCCGGCCGGCCACCGATTCGAGTTCGCGGGCCCACGCCGTGAGCCGCTGCTCCAGCAGCTCCACCGTGGCGGGATCGGCCCCCTTCTGCGGACCGAACACCGCCGCCGCACCCATCGGCCCCAAAAGTGGGTGCTCGACGTCGGACGCGACGATGAGCTCAACACCGGCCAGTCGCTGACATGCCGGCGTCAGCCCGCCCAGCGCCGCGACGAGACCGAGACCGCCGTCGGTGCACGAACTGCCGCCGAGGCCCACGACCACCTTCTGCGCGCCCGCCGTCAGCGCCGCGTCGACAAGCTGGCCCACGCCGAAGCTGGTGGCATCCAGCGCGGTCCGCACCGTCGGCGGCCCGCCGAGCTGTGCCAATCCGCAGGCCTGCGCGCACTCGATGTAGGCGGTGTCCTGGTGCAACACCCAGTGCGCGGTGACGTCGCGATCCAGCGGGCCGCGCACCGTCGCGGTCTGCAGCCCGCCCAACCGTTCGGCCAGGACGTCGACGAAGCCCGGGCCGCCATCGGACTGCGGGGCGAGCACCAGCGTGTCGGTCGGCCGCGCGGCGGCCCAGCCCGCGGCGATCGCCGCCGCGGCCTCGACCGCGGTGAGGCTGTCGCCGTAACAGTCGGGGGCGACCAGAACTCTCATCGGAGCAGGTTAAGCCGCCCACAGCTCGGGTGCATGACGGCCGAGCCCGGCCACCGAAGTAACCTGACACCGTGAATCTGCTGGGCCGCAAGAAGGACAACGCCGACTCCGGAGACGAGAGCGGCAATGCTGACGACGTCGACGTGACCGTCGACTCGGGCGACGACGCCGGGGCCCGCACCACGGCGCCCAAGGGCCGCCCGACCCCCAAGCAGAGCGCGAACCGTAAGCGCGGCCCGGTCGCACCGGCGCCGATGACGACGGCCGAGGCGCGCAAGCGCCGCAAGGAACTGCGCAACTCGAAGACCAAGGAAGAGCGCAAGGCCGACCGTGTGGCCCGCCGCGCCGACATGGATGCGCGCCGCGCCAAGATGATGGCCGGCGACGAGGCCTACCTGCTGCCCCGCGACAAGGGTCCGGTCAAGCGCTACGTCCGCGATCTCGTCGATTCCCGGCGCAACGTGCTGGGGCTGTTCATGCCGTCGGCGCTGGTGCTGGTGTTCTTCATGATGGCGCTGCCGCCCGTGCAGACCCAGGGCCTGCTCTCGGTCGCGATGCTGGGCCTGATGGTGATCATGGCCATCGACGGTGTGCTGCTGAGCCGGCGCATCAACAAGCGGGTCGACGCGAAGTTCCCGGGCAACACCGAAAGTGGTTGGAAGCTGGGCTTCTACGCGTCCAGCCGGGCCTCGCAGCTGCGCCGGATGCGCGTGCCGAAGCCGCAGGTCAACCGCGGAGACAAGGTCGACTGAACCCGGTGCGCACCCTGGTGCTCGGCGGCATCCGGTCGGGCAAGTCGCAGTGGGCCGAGGATTGGATCACCCGTACGGCGGGTCCGAACGGATCCGTGCGCTATGTCGCGACCGGGTCCGTCGACGGCGACGCCGACTTCGCGGCCCGGGTTTCGGCACACCGGAACCGCCGGCCGGCACACTGGTCGACCGTCGAATCCGCCGACGTGGCAACGACTTTGCGTGACTCGGCTGCCGCCACCATGGTCGACGACATCGGCGGCTGGCTGGTCGCCGCCATGGACCGGCGCGCCGCATGGGAAGGGGCTCGGTCCGGCGCCTCCCTTCGGACCGACATCGATGAATTGACCTCTGCGGTCCACGAATTCACCGCGCCACTGGCCCTGGTCAGCCCGGAGGTCGGCCTGACCGTCGTCCCCGCCACGGAGTCGGGCCGCCGGTTCGCCGACGAGCTGGGCTCGCTCAACCAGCGCCTGGCCGCCGTCTGCGACCGCGTGGTGCTGGTGGTGGCCGGCCAGCCTCTCACCGTCAAGGAGCCCCGATGAGCGATCCCCGCGCCCAGTTCCCCGACCTCACCAAACCGGACGCCGATGTGCGGGAGGCCGCCCTCGCGCGCCAGCTGACCCTGACCAAGCCGCCGGGCTCCCTGGGACGCCTCGAGGATCTGTCGGTCTGGGTGTCGGCGTGCCAAGGCGTCTGTCCCCCAAAGCAATTCGAGCGCGCCCGCATCGTGGTGTTCGCCGGCGACCACGGGGTGACGGCGTCCGGCGTCTCGGCGTTCCCGTCCGAGGTCACCGCGCAGATGGTGGCGAACTTCGACGCCGGCGGCGCCGCCATCAACGTGCTGGCCGAGGTGGCCGGCGCGACCGTGCGCGTGGCCGACATCGCCGTCGACGGCGAGGCCCACTCCCCCGCGATCGGCGCCCACAAGGTGCGACGCAGCAGCGGCAACATCGCCGTCGAGGACGCGCTGTCGACCGAGGAGGCCATCGCGGCGATCGCGGCGGGCCGCACCATTGCCGATCAGGAGGTCGACGCCGGCGCCGACCTGCTCATCGCCGGCGACATGGGCATCGGAAACACCACTCCGGCAACGACTCTGGTCGCTGCCCTGACGGCGACCGAACCCGTCGCCGTGGTGGGCCGCGGCACCGGCGTCGACGACGAGGGCTGGGCCCGCAAGACCGCGGCCATCCGCGACGCGCTGTTCCGCGCGCGCCAGGTGAAGGCCGATCCCGTTGCGCTGCTTGCCGTTTGCGGCGGTGCGGACCTGGGCGCCATGGCGGGCTTCCTGGCCCAGGCCGCCCTCCGGCGCACCCCGGTGCTGCTCGACGGCATGGTGGTGACCGCCGCGGCGCTCGTTGCCGACCGGCTGGCCCCCGGCGCGAAGGCATGGTGGCAGGCCGGCCACCTGTCGACCGAACCCGCTCACGCGGTGGCGCTGCAGCGCCTGCAGTTGACCCCGATCCTGGACCTCGGCATGCGCCTCGGCGAAGGCAGCGGCGCGGCGGTGGCGCTGCCCGTGCTGCGGGCCGCGGTCGCGACGCTGGCGTCGATGGCCACGTTCGGCGAGGCGAACGTCACCGACAAACCCGCACACTGACTGTGATCGGTTCCCTCGCTTCGGCTTTCGCGTTCAGCACCGTCCTGCCGGTGCGCAGTGACCGGCCGTTCGGGCGGGGCACACTGACCGCACTGCCAGCGGTCGGCATCGTTCTCGGTGGTATCGCCGCGGCCGTCGTGTGGGGCGCCGGGCAGGTGTACGTGACCGGCCCACTCGCCGGGCTGCTCGCGGTGGCGGTACTACTTCTACTGACCCGGGGCCTGCACATCGACGGGCTGTCCGACACCGTCGACGGCCTCGGCTGTTACGGACCGCCCGAACGGGCGCTGGCCGTCATGCGCGGTGGCACCGCGGGTCCGTTCGGGGTGGCCGCGATCGTGGTGGCGATCGGCGCGCAGAGCATGACGTTCGCCGCGCTGAGCCCGGTGGCGGTCGTCGTCGCTGTCACCGCAGGCCGTGTCGCCGCGCTGGCGGCCTGCCGCACGTCGGTACCGGCCGCGCCGGGCAGCACGTTGGGCGCGATGGTCGCCGGCAGTCAGCCGGTGTGGGTGGTCGCGGCGTGGACGGTGGCGGTGGCCGCGGCGTCCGCGTGGGCGACGCCGCGGCTGTGGCAGGGTCCGGTGGCCGTGCTCGTCGCGCTGGGAATCACCGCACTACTGGTGGCGCACTGCGTCCGCCGGTTCGGTGGGATCACCGGCGACGTACTGGGTGCGGCCGTCGAAGTCACGACCACGTTGACTGCCCTCGGGCTGGCCGTCCACTAGCCGCCGAATGTGAAAAAGATCGCGAGATTTAAATCTCGCGATCTTCTTCACGCTGGCCGTGGGTCAGCCCAGGCGGGTCATCCAGTTGTGGGTGTCGGCGAAGGTGCCGCGCTGAATGCCGGTCAGGGTGTCGCGCAGCGCCATGGTGACCTCACCGGGCTGGCCGTCGCCGATGGTGAACTCGCCGGCCGATTCGCCGTGCCCGTACTTCACATGCGCGACGGGCGTGATGACGGCGGCGGTGCCGCAGGCGAACACCTCGGTGATCTCCCCCGCGGCGGCCTTCTTCTGCCACTCGTCGATGTCGATCTTGCGTTCCTCGACGGCGAAGCCGGCGTCAACCGCCAACTGCAGCAACGAGTCCCGCGTGATGCCGGGCAGCAACGAGCCGGACAGCTCGGGGGTGACCAGTCGTGCCGAGCCACCACTGCCGAACACGAAGAACAGGTTCATGCCACCCATTTCTTCGACGTACCGGCGCTCGATGGCGTCCAGCCAGACCACCTGGTCGCAGCCCATCTCGGCGGCCTGCGCCTGCGCCAGCAGCGAGGCGGCGTAGTTGCCGCCGAACTTGGCCGCGCCGGTGCCGCCCGGGCTGGCCCGCACGTACTCGGTGGACAGGTAGACCGACACCGGCTTGATGCCGCCCTTGAAGTACGCGCCGGCGGGCGAACCGATCACCAGGTAGCGGTACTCGTTGGCGGGGCGCACGCCCAGGCCGGGCTCGGTGGCGATGATGAACGGCCGCAGGTACAGCGACGCCTCACCACCGGCGGCCGGCACCCATTCGTTGTCGACGGCGATCAGCTGGCGCAGTGACTCGACGAAGACGTCGCCGGGCAGCTCCGGGATGGCCAGGCGCCGGCACGACGACTGCAGCCGGGCGGCGTTGGCCTCCGGACGGAACGACACGATCGAGCCGTCATTCCAGCGGTACGCCTTCAGACCCTCGAAGACCTCCTGCGCGTAGTGCAGGACGATCGCCGACGGATCGAGCTCGATGGGCCCGTATTCGGTGACCCGTGCGTCGTGCCAGCCACGGTCGACGGTGTAGTCGATGGCCACCATGTGGTCGGTGTGGAACCGCCCGAATCCGGGGTCGGCCAGAACCTGAGCCCTTACCTCGTCGCTCGCCGGGTTGCTCGCGCGCGAAACGGTGAATTCGAGGGGGCCATCGGTCATATGCCGATTGTATCGCCCGTGGCTAGCGCGTTTTCGCCGCGGCTAACGCGTCTTGGCCGCCACGAACGGCGGCGCCACGACCTCGCATTCGAGCGCCCGGCCGCGGACGTCGACGGTCACCCGCGCGCCGTCGGCGATGTCGGCCGCGGTGTCGAGCAGCGCCAGCGCGATGCCGACCTTGAGGCTCGGCGAGAAGGTGCCCGACGTGGTGATGCCCACCGGCTTGGCAGGTACCTCCCCCGTCGCTTCGCTCGCCCCGGCGTCCAACACTGTCAAACCGGCCCGCAGCACGCCACGTCCGACAGCCTTCAGGCCGCGCAGCGTCCGCTTCGGCCCGGCTTCCTTCTCCGCGAGCAGCGCGTCGCGGCCCCAGAAGGCGTCCTTCTTCCAGCCGATGGCCCAGCCGCAGCGGGCCTGCAGCGGCGAAATGTCCAGCGACAGTTCATGTCCGTGCAGCGGGTAGCCCATCTCGGTGCGCAGGGTGTCGCGCGAGCCCAGCCCGGCGAGTTCACCGCCGGCATCCTTGACCGCGGCGACGAGCGCGTCGAAGACCACGCCCGCGCGGTCCCACTCGGGCAGCAGTTCGTAGCCGTGCTCACCGGTGTAGCCGGTGCGGCACACCCGGACCGGGACGCCGTTGTACTCGGCGTCGGCGTAGCCCATGTAGTCCATGTCGGTCGGCAGCCCGAGCGCGGTGAGCACCTCGGTGGACTTCGGCCCCTGCACCGCGAGCACGGCGTAGGAGCGGTGCTCGTCGGTGATGGTCAGTTCGGGCGGGGCGACGCGCTGCAGCTCGGCGACCACCGCGGCGGTGTTGGCCGCGTTGGGCACCAGGAAGATCTCGTCGTCGGAGACGTAGTAGGCGATCAGATCGTCGATCACGCCGCCGGACTCGTTGCAGCACAACGTGTATTGCGCCTTGCCCGGGCCGATGCGACGCAGGTCGTTGGTGAAGGCGGAGTTGACGAACTCGGCGGCGCCGGGGCCACGCACGAGTGCCTTGCCGAGGTGGCTGACGTCGAAGAGCCCGACGGTCTCGCGGGTGGCGTTGTGCTCGGCCACGGTGCCGGCGTACGACACCGGCATCAACCAGCCCCCGAATTCGGCGAAACTCGCCCCGAGTTCGCGGTGACGGTCTTCCAGCGGGCCCTGCAACAGTTCGCTCACGGCCAGTCAGCCTAGTGCTTGCGCCTCGGATCGCCGTCGGTATGTGGCTGTGATCCGAGGCGTTATCGATGGTCAGATCGCCCCGCCGGTCCCCCGGTAGCTGGCAGACTCGTTTCGTGGTCGATTTCGACGCCCTGGAAGCCGCGGGCATCGCCGATGCCCGCCGGCGCGCGCCGCTCATCGAGTATCTGGACGGCCTGGGCTTCACCGCGGAGCAGATGGTCGCAGCCGAGCGCCAGGGGCGGTTGTTCGGCTTGGCCGGCGACGTCGTGCAGTGGTCGGGGCAGCCCAGCCACAGCCTGACCGCCGCCGCCGAGGCGCTCGGGTTGCCGCTGGCCGACGTCGAGCAGGCCTGGGCGGTGCTGGGCCTGACGGTTGCCGACCCGAACACACCGACGCTCACCGACAACGACATCGAGGCGCTGCGCACCTGGGCCGACCTGCGGACGGCGATCGGCGACGACGCCGCGACGGGCTTCCTCCGGGTGATCGGCGCCAGTGTGGCGCGGGTGGCCGAGGCGCTGGCGTCGATGAGCCGCGCCGGTCTGCCGGAGCTCGACCTGGCCCACAGCCACGACGAACTCGTGACGGCGCAGGCCTACCGATCGGCGGCCGCCTTCATTCCGCGCATCGGCGGCATGATCGATTCTTTTCACCGCCACCATTTGTTCGCTGCCCGAACGTATTTCGATGCCGTCGCCCACCACGAGCCATTGACAGTGGACTGCGGTGTCGGGTTTGCCGACCTGTCCAATTTCACGCAGCTCACGCAACGGCTCACGCCGGCCGACCTGACCAGCCTGCTCAACGAGTTCAACGCCATCACCAACGACGTGGTGCATGCCGACGGCGGCCGGGTGGTCAAGTTCATCGGCGATGCGGTGATGTGGGTCAGTGCCACACCCGAGTCGCTGGCGCGGGTCGCCATGGACCTGGTGCACCATCCACGGCCGAAGATGGCCAACATCAGCGTGCGGGCCGGTCTGAGTTTCGGCTCGGTGGTGGCCACCGGTGGTGATTACTTCGGCAATCCGGTGAATCTGGCGGCCCGCCTGGTGGCCGCAGCCGAGCCGGGGCAGATCCTGGTGGCCGCGCCGTGGTACGACATGCCGGGCAGATGGCCGGTGGCGCCGCGGGAGCCCTTGGTACTCAAGGGCTTCAACGACCCGGTGACCGCATTCGAGCTGTGCCCGGAGGCTGAGCGGGCGGCCCGGCAGGCCTGATGACTAGGGTGGGACCGGTGAGCAGCGCACCCGGTTACCAGTCCCCCGCCGTCACCGTCGCATCCGCCCTGCCGTCCGATCTGGACGCCGCGGTGCTGATCGTGCCGGTCATCACCGGCGAGAACGACGAGGCCACGGTTCTGGCCAACCCGTTCCTGGACGCCGAAGCCACCGGCGAGATCGAGGTGGCATTGAAGACCCTGGGCGCGAAGGGCTCGACCGAGCAGGTGACGCGCGTGCTCGTGCCGTCGCTGCCGGTGGCCAGCGTGCTGGCCGTCGGCCTCGGCAAGGACCGCGACGAGTGGCCGGCCGACGTCATCCGCCGCGCCGCCGGCGTGGCGGCCCGCGCCCTCAACGGCACCGAGACCGTCGTGACCACCCTGTCCGAAGTGGACGTGGCCGCAGCCGTCGAAGGCCTGATCCTCGGCGCCTACCGCTTCTCCGAATTCCGCAGCGCGAAGACCGCCCCGAAGGAGGCGGGCCTCACGGCGCTGACGGTGCTGTCCACCGCCGACGACGCCGAGACCGCAGCGGCCCGCGGCGTCGACGTCGCGACTGCCGTGGCGACGGCCCGCGACTTCGTCAACACCCCGCCGAGCCACCTGTACCCGGGCGAATTCGCCAAGCGCGCAAAGGCTTTGGGTAAGTCGGCGGGCCTCGAGGTCGAGGTGCTGGGCAAGAAGGAACTGGAGGACGCCGGATACGGCGGCATCGTGGGTGTTGGCAAGGGCTCGTCCCGCGGGCCGCGCCTGGTGCGGCTGACCTACCGTTCCGGCAAGAAGAACGCCAAGAAGGTGGCCCTGGTGGGCAAGGGCATCACCTTCGACACCGGCGGCATCTCGATCAAGCCGGCCGCCAACATGCACCACATGACCTCCGACATGGGCGGTGCCGCAGCCGTCATCGCGACCGTCGTGCTGGCGGCGCGTCAGAAGCTGGCGGTCGACGTCACCGCGACCGTCCCGATGGCCGAGAACATGCCGTCGTCGACGGCGCAGCGGCCTGGCGATGTCCTGACGCAGTACGGCGGCACCACCATCGAGGTGCTCAACACCGATGCCGAGGGCCGGCTCATCCTGGCCGACGCCATCGTCCGCGCCTGCGAGGACAACCCCGACTACCTCATCGAGACGTCGACGCTGACCGGCGCGCAGCTGGTCGCGCTCGGCACGCGTACCCCGGGCGTGATGGGCAGTGACGAGTTCCGCGACCGGGTCGCGAAGCTGTCGCAGCAGGTCGGCGAGAACGCGTGGGCGATGCCACTGCCCGAGGAGTTGAAGGACGACCTGAAGTCGACGGTCGCCGACCTGGCGAACGTCAGCGGCGCGCGCAACGCCGGCATGCTGGTGGCCGGGGTGTACCTGCGCGAGTTCGTCGCCGACGGCGTGCAGTGGGCACACCTCGACGTCGCCGGCCCGGCGTACAACACCGGCGGCCCGTGGGGCTACACCGGCAAGGGTGGCACCGGCGTCCCGACCCGCACGATGTTCGCCGTGTTGGAGGACATCGCCGCCAACGGCTGATCACGCACACAACGACAGCTCGGCGGTAGCTGAAACGACGGCAGTTACCGAATTTTTCTGCCGCCGAGCTTGTCCGAGGCGTACCGTTCCTGCATGAATAAGTACATTCAGCTGGCTGCCGTCACAGCCACTGTTATCGGCATGGAATTAGCCGGGGTGAGCGGTGCCGCACAGGCGCTTGCCGATCCCGAAGACGAGGACATCATCGCCGACCAGTTGTGTCCCTTCCGGAATGTGATCGACCGGCTGGGCGGCGACGATCAGTGCGACCCCGGATACAACAACGGCGACAACAACGGCGGCGGGCTGTTCTACAACAACGGCATGCCGTGCGACAGCGTCGCGTTCCAGAACCCGGCCTGCAATCCCACGGTCAACGTGAACGTGAACCACGAGGGCGAAGTCACGCACAACGTCAACGTCAACGGCGAGCCGCCCCGATAAGCCGCCCTAGCCGGCTTTGCTGCCGACCTGAGCCAGTTGCAGCTCTGGCGTGGGCGCGGCGCCGGCGACATGCTCGGCGAGTTCGCGGGCGGCGGTGGCGAGCAGCTCCGGATGTGACATCGGCGACCAGTGTCCCGACTCGATGTCCCGGCGCCACAACTGCGAGACCCATTGGGGCGTCTCGTTGTACAGGTACGGGCGCACGAACTGGTCGCCGCGGTTGACGATCACCTGCACGGGCACCGTGACGTAGTGGTCGCGCCGGCCCTTGAACAGGGTGCGCCAGTAGTTGGCCGGGTACACCTTGAGGCTGTTCGCGGCGTCGGTCGCGAAGGTGTCCGAATGCCGAATCTGGTTGTCGGACATGCCATCCAGCCACTTCAGCAGGAGCGGAATGATGGTCGGCACGCTGGCGCGCACCAGCACTCGCGCCACGAGCGGGATCGAGAAGAAGCCCTGGTATGTCAGCCGCAGAAACTGCGACACCGATTGCAGGAACCGCGCCGGCTGATACGGCCGCTTCAGACCCTCCATGATGAAGCGCCGGGTGTGGTCGGCGCTCGGCCCCGAGGTCGAGGTGAACGACGCGACGCGGTCCACCGACTCCGGTCGCGACAGGTACTCCCAGATACCGACCGAGCCCCAGTCGTGGGCCAGGACGTGGACCTTCTGACCGGGCGCCAGCGCGGCGATGACGGCCGCGAAGTCGTCGGCGTAGTGCGCCATGGTGTACGACGAAACCTTCTTGGGCACACCGGAATTGCGCGAGCCGCGGTTGTCGTAGCGGATCACCCGGTAGGTGTCGGCGAGGTGCGGCACCGTGGCGTCCCACATGTCGTGCGAGTCGGGCCAGCCGTGCACCAGCACCATCACCGGGCCGTCGGGGTTGCCCTCGTCGTAGGTCGCGATCCGCGTCCCGTCGGCACTGTCCACAAACTGCATCGCCACACCCGCCTGACCTCAAAGTATCCCGTACCGCCGGTACTGGTTCGATTGCGACAGTAGCCTGCTCAGCGAGGGTGTCAACACAGCGGGACAAAGTCCCGACCCGCCCCTCCTCGACTGCGCGAGCATGACAGGATGGGCCCTGTAGACATTCGAAGTGACGAGCGACTTTTCGAGGAGTCAACGTAATGGCCATCTCCGTCCAGATGCCCGCACTCGGTGAGAGCGTTACCGAGGGGACCGTCACTCGATGGCTCAAGCAGGAGGGCGACACCGTCGCGGTCGACGAGCCCCTGCTCGAGGTGTCCACCGACAAGGTCGACACCGAAATCCCGTCGCCGGCAGCCGGTGTCCTGACCAAGATCGTCGCGCAGGAAGACGACGTGGTCGAGATCGGCGGCGAGCTCGCCGTCATCGGTGAGGCCGGCGAGGCCCCGGCTCCGTCCGCTCCCGAGCCCGCAGCGGCGCCCGAGCCGGAGCCCACCCCGGCTCCCGAGCCCGCCGCCGAAGCCCCGGCTCCGGCCGCCGAAACTCCCGCGCCGGCACCCGCATCGGCCCCCGCCCCGGCCGCTTCCGACGCGACCGACGCCACCTCGATCGTGATGCCGACGCTCGGCGAGTCCGTCACCGAGGGCACGGTGACCCGCTGGCTCAAGAAGGTCGGCGACTCCGTCGAGGTCGACGAGCCCCTGGTCGAGGTGTCCACCGACAAGGTCGACACCGAAATCCCGTCGCCGATCGCCGGCGTGCTGCTGTCCATCACCGCCGACGAGGACGACGTCGTGTCCATCGGTGGCGAGCTCGCCAAGATCGGTGCCGCCGGTTCGGCCCCGGCCGCTGCCCCGGCCCCCGAGGCCCCGGCACCGGCACCCGCCCCCGAGCCTGCCGCCGCGCCGACGCCACCGCCGGCTCCCCCGGCTCCGGCCGCACCGACCCCGCCGCCGGCCCCCGCACCCGCTCCCGCCCCGGCCGCGCCGGCGCCCGCGGCTCCGGCTGCTGCGGCCCCGGCCGCGTCGTCCGCCCCGTCGGACGACGCCAGCCCGTACGTCACCCCGCTGGTGCGAAAGTTGGCTGCCGAGAACAACGTTGACCTCGCATCGGTGCAGGGCACCGGTGTCGGTGGTCGCATCCGCAAGCAGGACGTGCTCGCCGCGGCGGAGGCCGCCAAGGCCCCGGCCCCCGCACCTGCCGCCGCTTCGTCCGCCCCGGCCCCCGCAGCTCCGGCGGCGAAGGCCGCGGCCGCCGCACCGGCTCCGGCCCTGGCCCACCTGCGTGGCACCACGCAGAAGGCCACCCGGATCCGGCAGATCACGGCCAAGAAGACGCGCGAGTCGCTGCAGACCACGGCGCAGCTGACGCAGACCCACGAGGTCGACATGACCCGCATCGTCTCGCTGCGGGCGCGCGCCAAGAACTCGTTCGCCGAGCGCGAGGGTGTGAACCTGACCTACCTGCCGTTCATCGCCCGCGCGGTGATCGACGCGTTGAAGATCCACCCGAACGTCAACGCCAGCTACAACGAGGAAACCAAGGAGATCACCTACTACGACGCCGAGCACCTCGGCTTCGCGGTGGACACCGAGCAGGGCCTGCTGTCGCCGGTGGTGCACAACGCCGGTGACCTGTCCCTCGGTGGCCTCGCGCGGGCGATCGTCGACATCGCCGACCGCGCCCGCTCGGGCAACCTGCGGCCCGACGAGCTGGCCGGTGGCACCTTCACGATCACCAACATCGGCAGCCAGGGCGCCCTGTTCGACACCCCGATCCTGGTCCCGCCGCAGGCGGCCATGCTCGGCACCGGCGCCATCGTCAAGCGGCCGCGGGTCGTCGTGGACGACAGCGGCAACGAGTCGATCGGTGTCCGGTCGGTCTGCTACCTGCCGCTGACCTACGACCACCGCCTGATCGACGGCGCCGACGCCGGACGGTTCGTGACCACCATCAAACGTCGTCTCGAAGAGGGTGCGTTCGAGGCCGACCTGGGGCTGTAATCCCATGGCGCACGCGGTCATTGCCATCGCGGGCTCGTCGGGACTCATCGGTTCCGCACTGGTGTCGGCGCTGCGCGCGACCGACCATCGGGTGGTGCGCATCGTGCGCCGGCAGCCGGCCAACGCCGACGAGGTGTACTGGAACCCCGACGCCGGCGACTTCGACTGGCGCACGCTGCGTGACGTCGATGCCGTGGTCAACCTGTGCGGCGTGAGCATCGGGGCGCGCCGCTGGTCGGGAGCGTTCAAGCAGAGCCTGCGTGACAGCCGGATCGTCCCGACCGAGGTGCTGACCGACGCTGTCGTCGACGCCGGGGTGCCCGTGCTCATCAACGCCAGTGCCGTTGGCTTCTATGGCGATACGCGCGACCGCATCGCCGACGAGCGATCCCCCGCCGGCACCGGCTTCCTGGCCCGGCTCTGTCTGGACTGGGAGGCCGCCACCCGGCCGGCCGCCGACGCCGGCGTCCGCGTCGTGCTCGCGCGCACCGGCCTCGTGCTGGCACCGGCCGGCGGCATGCTGGCCCGGCTCCGCCCGGTCTTCGGGCTCGGCCTGGGTGCCCGGCTGGGCAGCGGGCGCCAGTACATGCCGTGGATCACGCTGGAGGACGAGGTGCGGGCCCTGCTGTTCGCGCTCAATCACGACGACCTGTCCGGCCCGCTGAATCTGACGGGCCCGGCGCCGGTGACCAACGGCGAGTTCACCGAGGCGCTGGGACGCGCGCTGCACCGCCCCACCCCGCTGCTGATGCCCGGTTTCGCGCTGCGGGCCGCACTCGGCGAGTTCGCCGAGGAGGGACTGCTCGGCGGCCAGCGGGCCATCCCGGCCGCGCTCGAGGACGCCGGCTTCGAGTTCCACCAGCGGACCATCGGCGAGGCGCTGTCGTACGTCACCGCCCCCAACGCGGCCTGACTCCGGCAGGCGTAGCGTCAGTTCAGTGACGATCCGATCTGCCTGCGGCCCGATCGACGTGCGCCGTCTCGGCACCATTGACTACAACGACGCCTGGGAGTTGCAGCGCGAGCTCGCCGCCGCCCGCTCCGACGAGCGCGGCAACGACACGCTGCTGCTGCTCGAACACCCGCCCGTCTACACCGCCGGCCGCCGCACCGAACCGCACGAGCGGCCGATCGACGGCACCCCCGTCATCGACACCGACCGCGGCGGCAAGATCACCTGGCACGGCCCCGGGCAACTGGTGGGCTACCCGATCATCGGCCTGGCACAGCCGCTCGACGTCGTGAGATTCGTTCGGCTGCTCGAGGATGCGCTGATGACGGTGTGCGGCGAACTGGGCCTGCAGACCATCCGGGTGGACGGCCGGTCCGGTGTCTGGCTGCCGGCCGACGACCTGCGGCCCGAACGCAAGATCGCCGCCATCGGCATCCGCGTCGCCCGCGGCACGACGCTGCACGGCTTCTCGCTGAACTGCAACTGCGACCTGAGCGCGTTCGGCGGCATCGTCCCGTGCGGCATCGCCGATGCGGGCGTCACGTCGCTGACGAAGGAGTTGGGCCGCGAGATCGCGCCCGAGGACGTCATCGACCGGGTGGCCGAGGCAGTGTGCGACGTACTCGGCGCTCCGTCCGTCAAGGCGCTCGGCGCCGCGGCACTAACATCGACACCATGAGCGTCGATCCCGGTAACCGCAAGCTGCTCCGCCTGGAGGTCCGCAACGCGGAGACGCCCATCGAGCGCAAGCCGCCGTGGATCAAGACCAAGCTCAAGATGGGTCCCGAGTACAAGGACCTCAAGAGCCTGGTCAAGCGGGAGGGCCTGCACACCGTCTGCGAAGAGGCCGGCTGCCCCAACATCTATGAATGCTGGGAGGACCGCGAGGCCACCTTCCTGATCGGCGGCGAGCAGTGCACCCGCCGCTGCGACTTCTGCCAGATCGACACCGGCAAGCCCGCCGAACTGGACCGGGACGAGCCGCGCCGGGTGGCCGAGAGCGTGCACACCATGGGCCTGCGGTACTCCACCATCACCGGCGTGGCCCGCGACGACCTGCCCGACGGCGGCGCCTGGCTGTACGCCGAGACCGTCCGCCAGATCCACGCGCTCAACCCGAACACCGGTGTCGAGCTGCTGGCGCCCGACTTCAACGGTGTGCCCGCACTGCTCGAAGAGGTCTTCGACTCGCGCCCAGAAGTGTTCGCGCACAACGTCGAAACCGTGCCGCGCATCTTCAAGCGCATCCGCCCGGCGTTCCGCTACGAGCGCAGCCTCGGCGTCATCACTGCCGCCCGCGACTACGGCCTGGTGACCAAGAGCAACCTGATCCTCGGCATGGGTGAGACGCCCGAGGAAATCCGGGTGGCCCTGCAGGACCTGTACGACGCGGGCTGCGACATCGTCACCATCACGCAGTACCTGCGTCCGTCGCCGCGGCACCACCCCGTCGAGCGGTGGGTGCGACCGGAGGAATTCGTCGAGCACCAGCAGTTCGCCGAGGGTCTCGGGTTCGCCGGTGTCCTGGCCGGACCGCTGGTCCGGTCGTCCTACCGGGCCGGCAAGCTGTACGCCCAGGCTGCCCGGTTACGGCCACCGGTTTCCTGAATCTATCCTGGTGGCATGGCGAAGACCACCAATCCTGCCGCTGTGAAGGCCGCGAAGGCCGAGGCGAAGGCGGCGCGCAAGGCCGCTTCGAAGCAGCGCCGCGCCCAGCTCTGGCAGGCGTTCCAGATTCAGCGCAAAGAGGACAAGCGGCTGCTGCCGTACATGATCGGCGCGTTCGTCCTGATCGTGGGCCTCGCCGTCGCGATGGCCGCGTACTCCGGCGGCATCTTCAGCTGGATCACGCTGCCCATCCTGGGTGTGCTGCTCGGCGCGCTGGTCGCGTTCATCATCTTCGGCCGACGCGCGCAGAAGTCGGTCTACAGCAAGGCTGACGGCCAGACCGGCGCGGCGGCCTGGGCGCTGGACAACATGCGCGGCCAGTGGCGCGTCACGCAGGGCGTCGCCGCCACCGGCAGCTTCGATGCCGTGCACCGCGTGGTCGGCCGGCCGGGTGTGATCTTCGTCGGCGAGGGTTCGCCGCAGCGCCTGAAACCGCTTCTGGCGCAGGAGAAGAAGCGCACCGCACGACTGGTCGGCGAGGTGCCGATCTACACCATCGTGGTCGGCAACGAAGAGGACCAGGTGCCGCTGGCCAAGCTGGAACGGCACCTGACCAAGCTGCCCGCCAACATCACCACCAAGCAGATGGACGCGCTCGAGTCGCGCCTGGCCGCCCTCGGTACCAAGCTGGGCCCCGGCGGCCTGCCCAAGGGCCCGCTGCCCGCGGGCGCCAAGATGAAGGGCATGCAGCGCACCGCGCGTCGTAAGTAGGGATTTGTGCACGATTTTCCGCGGTCAGCGCGGAAAATCGTGCACAAATCCCTCACCGGGAAGAGGCGGGACCGTGGACAAAGCAACGCTGTGGCGGCACATCCACACCGAGCGCGCGGCACTGGCGACAACGCTGGCGGAGCTGGACGACGGCGACTGGAGCCATGACACGCTCTGCCCCGGCTGGACCGTGCTGGACGTCGCGGCCCACGTGATCTCCACGCCGCAGATCGGCTGGCGCCAACTGGCCGAGATGACGATGCGCAACCTCGGCCGGAGCTACAACACCATGATCTTCCGCGAGGTGAAACGGCTGGGAGCCGAACAGACCGCCGGCAGCGTCCTGTCCGACTTCGCGACGTTCTCCTCAAGCACGCACCACGTACCCACGACGACAACGGTCGAGCCGCTCATCGACGCGCTGCTGCACCACCAGGACATCGTCCGCCCGCTCGGCCGCTCGTGGGCAATGGATCCCGAGGCGGCGCTCGTCGCCACGGAGCGGGTGCGCCTGCTCGCACCGCTCATGGGCACGAGTCGGCTGCTCCGAAGCGTCCGACTGGAAGCGACCGACATCACCTGGTCGCGTGGCCGCGGCCCGACGATCCGCGGGCCGATCCAGGAACTGCTGATGATCGCGTCCGGGCGGCAGCCCGACCTGAGCCTGGTCGAGGGCGACGGACGCGCGCTGCTCGATCAGCCGGGTTAACGGCGCAGGACGGCGGTGCTGGTCAGCCGGTCCTGCAGCCCGCGGCCGTCGGCATCGGTGAGCAGCGCGGGCACGGCCAGCAACACCAGCAGCATGCGCACGAAGGCGCGGCCGAGTCCGACGTACTGGCTCCGGCCGACGGACACGACCCGCAGCCCCAGTGCGAACTGGCCCGGCGTGAAGGTGAAGAGCCGCACCGACACCGTGCCGACGACGACCCAGGCGATCACCGCGGGCGTGCCGTGCCAGACGTATTGGTACTCGTATTCGCTCAGTCCGCCGAACACCACGCTGAGGGTGCCGAGGCCGTAGCAGATCAGCCAGTCCACCGCCAACGCGGCGAAGCGACGGCCGAATCGGGCGAGGGAACCCGGGCCCGATTCAGGCAGGCCGAGGTCCTTACCCGGGTACGTGGACTCATCAACGGGGCGCTGCGATTCGGGCCCGGACAGCCACGAACCGAGCCGAAATTCATCAGCACCTGCCATGGTGTCAGGATAGGCGTGCGCGCTCGTGCAACCGAACCGCGCGGTGCGTGATCGACGGTTCCACGAACCACCGATCGCGTAACGTCCGCGAAACATACGGTTGATTGGCGTGCAACATCGTGTCCCTAGGTTCAACCGCGGGTAACACCAGTAAAGGAGATCACTTACGTGGCAGAAAAGACGTCTGACGACATTTTCAAGCTGATCAAGGACGAGAACGTCGAGTACGTCGACATCCGTTTCTGCGATCTGCCTGGTGTTGTCCAGCACTTCTCGATCCCGGCTTCGGCGTTCGACGAGAGCGTTTTCGAAGACGGCCTCGCGTTCGACGGTTCGTCCGTGCGCGGCTTCCAGTCGATCCACGAGTCCGACATGATGCTGCTGCCGGACGCCAACACCGCGCGCATCGACCCGTTCCGCGCCGCCAAGACGCTGAACCTGAACTTCTTCGTGCACGACCCGTTCACGCGTGAGGCGTACTCCCGCGACCCGCGTAACGTCGCACGCAAGGCCGAGAACTACCTGAAGAGCACCGGCATCGCCGACACCGCCTACTTCGGTGCCGAGGCCGAGTTCTACATCTTCGACTCCGTCGCCTTCGACTCGAAGATCAACGGCACGTTCTACGAAGTCGACTCCGAGTCGGGCTGGTGGAACAGCGGCGAGCCCTACGAGGCCGACGGCTCCCCCAACCGCGGCTACAAGGTCCGCCCCAAGGGTGGCTACTTCCCCGTCGCGCCGTACGACCACTACGTCGACCTGCGCGACGAGATGTCGACCAACCTCATCAACGCCGGGTTCACCCTGGAGCGCGGCCACCACGAGGTCGGCACCGCCGGCCAGGCCGAGATCAACTACAAGTTCGACACGCTGCTCGCCGCGGCCGATGACGTGCTGCTGTTCAAGTACATCATCAAGAACACCGCGTGGGCGAACGGCAAGACCGTCACCTTCATGCCGAAGCCGCTGTTCGGCGACAACGGCTCGGGCATGCACGCCCACCAGTCGCTGTGGAAGGACGGCAAGCCGCTGTTCCACGACGAGTCCGGCTACGCGGGCCTGTCCGACATGGCACGCCACTACATCGGCGGCATCCTGCACCACGCCCCGTCGCTGCTGGCGTTCACCAACCCGACGGTGAACTCCTACAAGCGTCTGGTGCCGGGCTACGAGGCCCCGATCAACCTGGTGTACAGCCAGCGCAACCGCTCGGCGTGTGTGCGTATCCCGATCACCGGCAACAACCCGAAGGCCAAGCGCCTCGAGTTCCGTTGCCCGGACAGCTCGGGCAACCCGTACCTGGCCTTCTCGGCGATGCTCATGGCCGGTATCGACGGCATCAAGAAGAAGATCGAGCCGCTGGCCCCGGTCGACAAGGACCTCTACGAGCTGCCGCCGGACGAGGCCGCCAACATCCCGCAGGCCCCGACCTCGCTAGCCAGCGTCATCGACAAGCTCGAGGAAGACCACGACTACCTCACCGAGGGTGGCGTGTTCACCGAGGACCTGATCGAGACCTGGATCTCGTACAAGCGCGAGAACGAGATCCTGCCGGTGCAGATTCGCCCTCACCCGTACGAGTTCTCGCTCTACTACGACTGCTGAGTCGGCTAACCCTCTGACCTGCTCTCCAGCGGGTTAGAGGGTCATACCGTCCGCAGTCCGTCCGCAGTACCTCCAGATGAGTCCATCCGCTCAGCGATCACCACACCGATTGCTGACCGGGTGGACTCATCTGCATCTGGCCACAAGTGCCCGTAGGTGTCGAGAGTTGTGCGTGCCGATGCATGCCGGAGTCGCGCCTGCACCGTCTTGATGTCGGCGCCTGAGGCGATCAGCAGGGACGCCAGGTAGTGCCGTAAGTCGTGGAATGAGAACTTCTCCGGCAGCGCCAACGACTCCCGCTCGGCGAGTACGGCTTTCGCATCCCTGACTGCTCGGTCGATGACCCACGGACCAGCCTTGCCTCCTAAGCCGTCGGTGACGAGATGCTCCCCCGGCCACCGCTTCACCGACGCCGACAGCATCAGCGTGAACTCGCTGGGTACGGGGATGGGCGCCGAGCTGCCCTCCGTTTTGAGCGGTTCGGCCGGCCACTGTTGGGCCGGTGTCACCACTCCCCTGATGAAGTCAACGTCACCTTTGCGCAGTGCACAGGCTTCAGCGACACGGAGGCCGGCGAATGCGCCGAGTAGAACCGCCACCCTCAGATGCTCAGGCATAGCGTCGTACAGCGCCCACACCTGCGTCGTGGTGGCCACGTAGGGCTTCTGTTTGCCCATCGGCGGAGATGTCCTGCGAGAGCACGGGTTACGGCCAAGTAGCCCGTCCTGAACCGCATCACCGAGAATCTGAGAGAGCCGAGAATGCAGGGCGTGCACGTAGCTCGCCTCATGAGCCTTACTCAGCCGCGCTACCCACGCTTTGACCTGCGACGGCCGGACCTCAGATAGCCGCTGTCCGCCGAATTCAGCCTCAATCTTCTGGATATGCGTCTTGGCCTGTCGAACCGTCGAATCTCGGTTGACCTTATAGCCCTCAAGCCACGTTGCGCACCACTGAGACACGGTCATCTGCGCATCGCGCGGTGCTACGTGCGTCCCTGACACCAGAGTTGCGGTCTGCCCGTCGAGCCATGTTTGCGCATCGGTCTTGCGGGCGAAGCCTTTCGCATGCTCCCTGCCCGCGGCATCGACATACCTTGCCCGCCAACGCTTTCCCTTGCCGTGAGCGGCCGACGGAACCGTCTCGGTGGCGGTAGTGCCGTCGGCCGCCTTACTGCGGACAGTCTTGGTCCAGCGGTCCTCAACACCTGACCGGCGGTTACGTGTCTGGGGCATCGTCGTCTCCTTCCGAAGCAAACGACGGATTCAGGCGAGCAAGCACACGGTCGATGGAGTCCTCTGGAATCTGCGCTATTTCCCGCACGATCTCTCTCAGCTTTGAAGTGAACATCCGCATATCCTCGAAATAGTCGATCGCGTCTGAGCACTTATCTACGACCATCGCAAGATCGACCGATGACCCACTCTGGTCAATCGCCTCTTGGACATCACTTCTTATAACTGCATTCTGCAATGCATTTAGGTCAGAAAGAGCCGTATTAGCCCATCGTTCAAGCTCTTTAACATCTGCCTTCAATGCATAGTAGGCGCCGAAAAAGTCAGCAATCGGGTCGTCGTCATTAAATGTCAGAATCGCCTCAAGGCCAATTCCGAGCGCGTGGCCTATTGCTAGCGCTTCCCTGAGTCGCGGCTCTCTACTTCCGTTCTCGATCCGGGTAATTGCAGACGTATCCAGCTTTACCCCTAACTCAGCTAGTGATTCAGAGAGTTCGCGCTGAGTGAATCCCGCACCCTCGCGTTGCGCGCGCACACGCTTACCAAACCGGCTGGCTGGTAGTGCCCAATACGGGCCATCGGAGTCGTTGATCACACCATTCTGCTGCATGCATGCAGCGTACAGCGTTGGTTGCAGCAGCGGTGGTTTGCGACTACTGTGCTGATGCAGTGGTGCTGCACAGATGCAGAACCTCTTGACGGAGGAAGGACTAGCAATGCCCGTAGATGACCTGCTCACCACGAAACAAGCGTGTGAGCAGTATCCGTTTAACCCCGGGACTCTGAGGTTTTGGCGCTCGACCAACCAAGGTCCAGCATCGTTCTCCCTCGGACCCCGCGGCCGAATTGTCTACCGCCGCAGCGAGATCGAGCGCTGGTTGGCCGAGCAGGAACAGGCGACCCGGCGCGGCGGCGACTCACCGGAAGTCGCCTGATGACCCACTCAACGAAATGCGCCCCGGCCGGTGCTGGAACACCTTCCGGGGCGAACGAACCCACCCAACAGTCAATTGAGGAGAAATCCGTGATGTCCACGATAGACGCTACTTCCGACAAGGTCACCTGCACCGGGGACGTGTGGTGTGGCTGCACCTGCCACTCCTGCACCGTCACATTCGAGCACTGCGACACCGAGCCGCTGACCGTCCCAACCCTGTTGGTCGAAGCTGACCAGCAGCTCGACGACGGTCTCGCCGAGATCATCACCGCACGCATGGGCCACGCCTCCACAGCGTTCCCGATCGGTGGCTGGAGCGTCTACGTCACCGAGGTCGACGGCAACCGCATCACCGTCACAGCGACCCGCCGCGACCCGCAGACCCGCGAGGTCACCAATCGGGAATTCACTGCGACGATCACGGAGGTGAAGTGATGGGCGACCCGTTCACTAAGGCCCGCACCGACCGCAGTCGCTCCGCGTACCTCGGCGACGTTGGTGGCGGCCTCGAATGCTACGCGGTGACAACCGAAATCGGTGCCGACGGCACCAGCTTCGGATTCTGGATCGAAGATCGCTCCACCCCCGATTTTCGCTGCACCGCCGGCTGGAATGTCATCCCCGAGCACGAGCGCGTGGGCCCGCTGCCAGACAGGTGGAAGTACCGCATCGATCTGGCCCAAACCAGACTCAGGATCAAGGCTTTGCGAGCGATCACGCCCCGGTGCGGACGGCCGACGGCACACGGCACCAAATGCCTTAATCGGGTTCGGGAGGACGGCCAGCCGTGCCACCGTCACGCGGAGGCAGCCAGGTGAAAGACGCGACGGGGGGCCGGCCCTTCGGGGCCGGTTTCCCGGCGTCCCAACAAATCTCATGGTGGGACGTCCACCAGTTCGTGCAGGCGCTCGACCTGCCACCGCTGCCGTTCCCCGGCACACCCGCATGGCAGCACGTCAGCGACGCAGTGAAGGCAATGGCGTGCATCGCCGCTGCCGAGCACTACGCCCTGCTGCTCGACACCCGGCAAGAACGCCTTGCCGAGGCATCCAAAGCCATTGCTGCTGGGGAGAACTGGGCCGCTGTCGCCCGCACCATCACCCGCCGGAAGTCCGGCCTGTACGTCCCGAGAAGGAAGTCAGCATGACCGACGCGATCGATTGGTACAGCTCGAGCCGTCAGGCCATCATCGAATGGGCATCCGATATCCAGCCTGAGCGGCAAGTGTGGCTGTGGAAGGACCGCGTCCCAGTCGGTACCGCCTCCGCATGGGCGGGCCGAGGCGGTACCGGCAAGACCACCTATGCCATCCACGTCGCCGCCCAGCTGTCCAACGGCACCCTCGAAGGCGAGTACTACGGCACACCGCGCCGGGTGCTCATCTGGTCTGGTGAGGACGCGTGGGGGGCAGTCTTGGTGCCCCGGCTCATCGCCGCCGGCGCCGACCTGACGATGATCGGCCGACTGTCCATCGAGACGACGGTCGACGAAGAGACCGGCGAAGTCACCCCACGCATTCCGATGGACGTGGGCGCGATCAGGGCGGCGATCGAGTCCAGCGGCGCCGCTCTGGTCATCCTCGACCCGATCTCGTCGACCATGTCCGGGGACCTACATCGGGAGTCGGACGTCCGCGCCGCGCTCGACCCGCTGGCCCGCCTCGCCGAGTCCACGAAGACGGTCGTGATGTTCGTGCGTCACTTCGGCAAGGGTGGCGGAAACGCCTCGGACAAGATGTCTGGCTCACACGCCTTCCGTGACGCGGTGCGGTCGGTGTTCCTGTTCGCTGAAGACGGCGACCGCGTCGTCGTGACGCAGAACAAGGGCAACTACGCACCGGGTAACGAGTCGTTCGCCTTCCGCCTTGAAAGCGTCTCGATCCCCACCGTCGACGGTGTCGCCGAGGTCGCTCGCGTCGTCGAACTCGGCGTGTCGGAATCGTCGGTCGACGACATCATCAACCGGCCCTCCGAACGGCCCGGCGACGATGACCCCAAGGACGCCGACGCGTGGCTTACACGCCTGCTAGCAAATACCTCGATGATGTCCAACGAGGTCTACGCATCGGCAGACGCGGCAGGACTTTCCAAGGACAAGGCAAAGCGCGCGAAGAAGAACATCGGCGCCCAAGCGGTCCGAGGCCGGGGCGACGGCCCATGGTGGTGGACGCTACCAACCAAGGGAGCAGACGACCAAGGGAGCAACCCAAACTCACGTGACGTTGCTCCCTTGCTCCCTTGCACGTCAGAAGGGGTGCAATACGGCCCGAAACCACCAAGGGAGCAGAGCACAGATGAGTGCTCCCTTGCTCCGCAGAGCACCCCATCACCCGCATCCATGCCAGTCAGGCAGTTCTCCAAGCCGGTCCGCAACCGGCGACGAACCATCGGCGGCAAACCTGCCTCCAGCTACCCAACGTGCACCGTGTGCGCCGAACCGGTCACATGTGGTCAAGGCAGCACGCACCTGTCCTGCAGCAAACAGCACGAGGCCGCCTCATGAAGCGCCGCGTCATTTTCCCGGACCCCAACATCTGGACCCACAAGGAGACCCACATGATCGGCAACGACACCATCACCTTGGTCAAGCGCACACGTGTCGGCACCAACCCCACGTTCAACGAGCCCATCTACGAAGACACTGAGATCACGGTGACCGGATGCTCATTCCAAGCCGGCCAACCCATTGAGCAGCGAGACCTCGGCACCGTAGTTGTCAGCGCCACGGCCAAGGTGTTCATGCCCGTCACGCCCGACACCATCAGCCTGTCCCTCATCGACACCATCAAGTACGACGGACGGACATGGCGAGTCCGCGGCCCCGTCATCACACCCACCGACCTCGACGGCAACCCCGACCACGTGTGGTGCATCGCGCAATGGATGGTCAGCTGATGACCCTCACCGCCTGCCTCGAATGCGGCGAGCCATGCACCGGACCACGCTGCACCGAGCACACCACCGACCTCAAGGCACCCGCGACTGACCGTGGCTACGACCACGCTTGGACGAAGTTGTCGAAGCGAGCCCGACGGCTGCAGCCCTTCTGCCTCACCTGCGGAAGCACCGAGGACCTACAGACCGACCACACCCCAGAAGCGTGGGCACGCAAGGCCGCTGGCTTGCCCATCCGCCTACAGGACGTCCAAGTCCTCTGCGGACCATGCAACCGAGACGCTGGCGCCGCACGCGGACCACAGGCCACCAGGGGACCCACCCCCACGGCCGGCCGCTGCCGACCCCTGCCCAGGCAAAGTTTCAGTCACACACCCCCAGGGGGTATGCAGTGCTAGTAAATCGACTTTGCGACGTCGTAGGCGCTGCCCTGATCCCCGGGCGCTTTGGACGAGGAGACGTACTCCCAGGCGTGCGGGGCGTAGTAGACGGAACTGCGGATTCCGTCGCCGTAGTGGATCGCAAGTGCGCCGCTGGGCAGGATGTCGAACCAGTCGCCCTCGTGGGTCAAGCTCTCGGACGAGTCGTCACCGGTCAGTCTCAATTCAATAGCCACCCTGTGAGCTTGCCATGAAGGCTGGACCAAAAGGTCAGGTGAGGGCCGAGCCGTTGGACTTCTCTCACTTGCCCGAGGATCGTGCCGGTCGGCGGCTGGCGTTCATCGCCGAGTACTTGGTCGTGCCGAAGGGTGTCGGTGCGGGTAAGCCGGTGCGGCTGCGGCAGTTTCAGACGGACATCATCACGGGCGCGTTCGGTCCGGGTATCCGTACTGGCCTGGTATCGGTGGCCCGTGCTAACGGGAAGACGGGCCTGGCAGCCATGCTCGCGGTCGCTGAGTTGTTCGTGGGGCCACCGTCAGCCGAGGTGCTGGTGGTCGCCAGCGATCAGCGTCAGGCCAACATCACGTTGCGCATGGCGAAGCGGATGATCGAGCTGAATCCGGAGTTGGCCGAGCGCGCGCAGATATTCGCGGACCGGATCGTGGTGCCGCACAACGACGGTCTGTTGTTGCCGCTGCCGGCTGAGCCGGGTGCCCTCCACGGGCATGACCCGTCGCTGCTGATTGTCGACGAGCTCCATGTCGTCACGGAAGGGGTGTGGGAGGCCGTCACGTCGGTGTCGGGCAAGCGCCCCGAGTCCCTGACGCTGGCGATCAGCACCCCGTCGACATCCCCTGACTGCATCATGTGGAAGTTGGTCGAGCACGGCCGTGCTGGTGATGATCCGGCGTTCTACCTCAAGGAGTTCGCCGCTCCCGACGGGTGCCCGACCGACGACCGAGGCGCGTGGCTGACGGCCAATCCGGCGATGGCGTGCGAGGAACCGTTCCTCGCCGAAGACGGGCTCGAGGCCGCCCGCCGGACGCTGCGGGAGCCGGTGTTCCGTCAGTTGCGGCTGGGCCAGTGGGTCACCGGTGCTGAGGCGTGGCTGCCGTGGGGAGCGTGGGAGGACTGCAAGCTGGATCGGGCTCCGCGTCCACGTGAGCGTGTGGTCCTGGCGTTCGACGGGTCGGCATCGGGCGACTCGACAGCGCTGGTCGGCTGCACCCTCGACGGCCATCTGTGGGTTGAAGGGTTGTGGGAGAACCCTGGTGACCCGCGTTGGCGTGTGCCGCGCGAGGACGTCGACCGCGCCGTCGATGTGGCGTTCACGAAGTACGACGTCGCCGAGTTGGCGTGCGATCCGTGGGGGTGGCGCTCGGAGATCGAAGCGTGGTCCAAGCGGCACGGCGAGAAGCGGGTGCTGGAGTGGAACACCGCGCACGCCGCTCGGATGGCGCCGGCCACCGACCGGCTGTATCAGGCCGTGGTGACCAATGTGGTTACCCACGACGGGGATCCGAGAATGGCCGCGCACATTGCGCACTGTGTGGCGAAGTCAACGCCGCAGGGTGACCTCGTCAGTAAGGACAAGCGGGGGTCGCCTCGCAAGATCGACGCGGCCGTTGCCGCGATCGTCGCCTATGACCGGGCGGCATTCCACCAGATACGAAATCGTAAGAGAGCAAGGAGTTTTGCGTCATGACATTGTTGGTTGATCTTCTGCAGAGGCTCAATGAGCCGTTGGCCCAGTACGCCGATCTGGACCGCTATTACGAAGGCCGGCAACCGTTGGCGTTCCTGTCGCCGGAAGCCCGGACTGCACTGGGCAGCCGGTTCGGCATCATGGCCTCGAACATTCCGAGGCTGGCGGTCACGGCGCTGGCCGAGCGGCTGCGAATCACTGGATTCACGGGAGACGCGACGGTGTGGGCGGACTGGTTGCGCAACGACCTCGACCAGCAGGCCGGCGTGGCGCACCGTGAAGCACTGCTACTCGGAGACTCGTACGTGATCGTCTGGGCCGATGGCCAAGGCCGCCCGCAGGTGACCGTCGAGTCCGCGAAACAGGTTGCGACCCTGAATGATCCGGGTACCCGGCAGCCGTACGCCGGGGTGAAGCGGTGGGAGGACAAGGCGCGCAAGACAACCGAGCTGATGATGTATCTGCCTGATGTCATCGTGCACAAGCGGGCCGACCAGCTCGGCGCCGTCGCTAGCGGATTCAAGACCGTCGAGGAGTTCCCCAACCCGCTCGGCGTCGTCCCGGTAGTGAACCTGCGCAACACCGACCGCATCGTGAACTTCAACTACTCGTCACTGTTCGACTATGGCCTCAGTGAGATCGAGGACCTAAAGCCACTTGTGGACGCCCTCAATAAGTCGTTGGCGGACATGATGGTAACCAGCGAGTACGTCGGCCGGCCGCGACGTTGGGCCACCGGTATCGAGCTGACAGAAGTGCCCGAGCTGGACGACGAGGGCAACCCGGTCCTCGACGACGACAACCAGCCGGTCATGACCGAGGTCAACCCAATCCCGGAAGGGCACCGGGCCATGATCTCGGAGAACAACGAGGCCAAGTTCGGCCAACTCGCCGCAGCAGACCTCGCCGGCTACGAGGCATCGGTGCGGGTAATCCTGGGCCAGATCATGGCTGTGTCAACACTTCCCGCGCACTACGTCGGTGTGTTCACCGACAACCCGGCTTCGGCGGATGCGCTGCGAGCCTCTGAGTCGTCGCTGACAGCCAGGGCCGAGGCACGGCAACAGACGTTTGGCCGGTCATGGGAGCAGGTCGCCCGACTGATGATCGCGGTCCGTGACGGCGCCGACCCCAACCAGGTCGATGGCGTGCGGGTGCAATGGGCCGACGCGGCAACACGTTCGGTCGCACAGGAAGCCGACGCGGTCGTCAAACTCTTCCAAGCGGGTCTGTTGCCGCAGTCGTACGCACTGGGCAAGCTTGGCTATTCCGACGACGAGATCGCGAAGGTCACCGCGGCAACGCCCGTCATGGACACGGTGCTCTGATGAGAGTTGCAGCGCGAAACTTTGATCCGTCCGTGGTTGTGGCACCCGGTAGTGAGCGGCCGATCCGGCTGCGCACCGGCGCGCTGACGTACATGTTCACCGAGCACGAAGCAGTAGACCTGGCCACCAAATTGGCTGACGCAGTACAAGAAAGCAGAAAGACAGGAGCGCAACATGAGTGAAACCACCGACACCACAACCGAACCCGGCGAGGATGCCGGCGAGAATATTCCCGGCGCCGAGGAAGTTTCGGAGCTGGCCCCCGAGGGGTCCGATTTGGAATCGGACCCTGCCGAGGATGCCGAGACCTTCCCGCGCGAGTACGTCGAGAAACTGCGCCAGGAAAACGGCAAGTACCGGCAACGCGCGAGTGAGGCAGACTCCCTCGCAAACCGGCTGCACACCGAACTTGTCCGAGCCACAGGGAGATTGGCCGATCCCACCGACCTGCCATTCGATGCCGACCATATCGCCGACGCCGACAACATGTCCGCCGCGATCGACTCCCTACTCGAAGCGAAACCGCACCTGGCGTCCCGCCGGCCCACCGGTGACATCGGTCAGGGCAACCGAGGTCAGGGTGGCGGTTCGTTCTCTCTGCTGCAGATGCTTAAGGATCGGACCTGAAATGGGCCTAGGGCACGCTAACGTCGAGCTTGCCGCGATCCTGCGGCAACAGGCTCAGGGAGGGTATCGCCGTGTTGCAGCTTCACTTTAATGGGATCGTCTACGACCTGGACGACGACCAGTCAGTTGCTGACGTCTTCAACTTCATGAATAACTACACCCGCGACCAGGGTGGTACTACGTGGCTCAGACTCGCCGATGGAAGCACCGTCCATCTGCAGGTCGATGGTCAGCCGACGTTCGCCGTTGTGGCTCCGGCCGGCTATAAGCCGGAGGGACTGAAGGTGTCCAGCAGCGTTGGGCCGAATGACGACTACGAGCCCGAGGACCCACAACACACTGAGCTAATGGACCGGCTCCGCGACATCCACTCGACGTTGGAGGGCATCGAGGCTCAGTTGATGTCGAAGTAGTACCCCTCGGGGGTATAGTGATGGGGTCGGTTCCTGGCGGACCGACCCCATCGATGTCCTGGCGACACGGGTTTCCAACAGCTGAAATCCACTCTCACCTAAGGGCATTCACATGGCCATCGAAGTCACAAGCGGTAATTCAACTCTGATCCAGTCGCAGGTATCCAGCCTGCTTGTCCAGCCCCTCGAACAGGCTTCCACGTTCCTCGCGGCCGGACCCGTCATCCTCGACAGCTCGAGCCCCGTCCGTGTGCCGCGCATCGTCAACGGTGTCACCGCCGGGTTCGTCGCGGAAGGCGCCCAGATCACCGATGGCGACGTTGCGTTCGATGAAGTGACGCTGCTGCCCTCGACCATGAAGGGCCTCAAGGTTCTGGTGAAGCTCTCCAATGAGCTGATCCGTACCAGCGTCGTCGGCCTCGAAGCAGTCTTGCGCACCCGGCTCGTCACCGACGTGGCCAATGCCCTCGACGCGGCCCTGTGGGATGGCGCCGGCACCTCGAACACCATCAAGGGCATCTTCCGACAGACCGGCATCGCCACCGGTGTGCTCAACCTGTCCGACCCCGACAGCCTCATCGACGGCCTGGCCACCGCGCAGGGCAACAAGGTCAGCCCGACCCATTGGGTGATGACCAGCTCGTCCTGGGCGACATTGCGCAAGAACAAGATCGCGGCCACCGGCAGCAAGCAGTACCTGTTCGACCCCAATGGCGGCATCGCCGGCGGGACCGAGCTGCGACTGTTCGGCCTGCCGGTCATCGTCACCGACAACATCCCGGCCGTGTCCACGAAGAACCGCGTCGGCCTGGTCGACTTCTCCAAGGTGGTCGTCGCCCGCGACGTGGATGCCGAGGTGAAGATCCTCGATCAGACCTGGGGCGACTACGACAGCATCGGCATCCGCGTCGTCTCTCGCTGGGATACGGCACTGCTGCAGGCCAAGGCAGTCACGCTGCTGACCGAGGCCTAACCCAGTGCCTGTTGATCCGACGACGGTCACCTCCCTGCAATCCGGGGAGGTGGCCACCGTCGTCCCAATCGTCACCGTGATGGCAAAGGCGTACACCCGTGGACGCGGATTCACCGGCGCCGAACCCAACGAAGAGATCGCCGCAGTCATCAGCACCGCGTCGGCGCGGCTGGCTGCCAACGGCAAGGGCCTGATGTCCAAGAAGGTCGACGACGTCGAATATCAGTACAGCTTGGCGTCCACTTTCGGCTGGACCCTGGCCGAGCAGGCCGTGCTCAACCGGTACCGGGTGCGCGCGCAGTAGACCAGGTGGCCCCGGCGTCAAACCCGCGTTCTTTACTCCTTTCTGTGCGGGCAAGGCCAGCCAAGACGGCTTCTCCAATCGCCAGAGCTGGACCTGCGCCGGGGCCTACCGTCCGCAGTTCGTCCGCAGTAGTTTCGGCGCGAGCATTCTCTCGCCAACACCGCCAACGCCCTGACCTCTACGTATCCAACGGCGCCAACACAGCAAGATTCGCCAAACTCCCATGATCCAATACTCGCTCTACTACGACTGCTGAGTCGCGAGCACACGAACTGCCCCTCTCCTCCGGGAGAGGGGCAGTTCTGTATCGGGGTGACGACGTCGGCCGCGCCGCTTGCCCACCACCAACAAGTACGGTAGCCTAACCATCGCGAGCGTCGCTGCTCGCGGTGCTGACAACCTCACAGGTCAACGGAGAGATTCGTTGGCCTTTTCGTTTCTCTCCAGCCCTATTCACAAGCGAGAGAACGAGGTTCACCCATGTTCACGGTTTTCATGTTGGTCAAGACGAATCCCGAGTGGCTCGGATTCCCGGTCGCCAAACGGTTCGACGAACTCACTCTGCATCTGCAGCCGATCCTCGACCGCCACAAGGCGGTCAACTTCACGTGGTACGACACGGAGTTCTACACCGCCCGGGTCACCGATGTCTGGATGCTGACGGCCGCCGACCCGCACGAGTATGAGCTGGCGGTCGAAGAGCTGCGCGAAACACCGCTGTGGGACCGGTATTTCGCCATCGTCGAGATCCTGCCCGGAGTCGCGAACGCCTACGCCGACAACTACGGCCGGGCCGCTATCGGATGACCGGTAACCGGGTTGCCTCTCCCTCCGGGGAGGGGCAACCCGGTGGCTCAGCACCCGTCGCCGCGGCGCTGTGAGGCAAATCGCGAGAATTTGCTCCCATTCCGCAATCTCGCAGCACCTGGCGCGTCACAGGAACCTCATATGATGTCGCCATGGCTCAGACTGACATCGAATCCCGGCTCGACGCTGTAGCTCCCATCGTGCTCTCCGTGTTCCGGATGGTCATCGGCTTCCTGTTCACGCTCCACGGCGCCACCACGCTCTTCAAGTGGCCCGTCGACACCAATCCCGGCATGGCCGCACCGGATTTCGGCAGTTTCCCCGGCTGGTACGCCGGCGCCATAGAGCTGATCGTCGGCATCCTGATCTTCACCGGTCTGGCCACCCGCATCGCCGCCTTCATCGGTTCCGGCGAAATGGCTTTCGCCTACTTCATGGCGCACCAGCCGAAGGGCCTGCTGCCCATCGCCAATGGCGGCGAGCCGGCGGTGCTCTACTGCTTCGCGCTGTTCCTGCTGGTGTTCACCGGCGGTGGCGCCATCGCACTGGACGCGCTGCGCAAACGCTAGTTACAGGCCCCGGTCCACGCGAAACCGCTTGAGTCCGTCGATCTTCTCGGCCAGCGTGGCCGTCGGGCCGCTGTAGAACATCCACGGCATCGTGATGTTGCCGGTGATGCCGGCCCGCGCGGCGCGCTCGAAATGCTCCGGCAGATAGGCGTCGGCAAGCGGTGTCAGGATCTCGTAACCCTCGAGCGGTAAACCGTTTTCGACCCGCAGTTCGCGCACCCGCGTCGCCGCGGCGATGGCCTGGTCGGTGGTGATCAAGTCGCCGATCCAGCCGTCGTGGCGCGCGGCGCGGCGCAGTGCGATCTCACTGAGCCCGCCGACGTAGACGGGCACCGGCGGCGGCGTCGGCTCCATCTCGAGCCGCGGCACCTGGTAGAACTCCCCGTCGAACGATGTCCAACCGGGCTGCCACAGCTGCCGGATCAGCTCCAGCATCTCGTCGGTACGCTTACCGCGGCGCTCGAAAGTCTGCCCCATCAAGGCGAATTCGTCGGCACACCAGCCCACGCCGACGCCGAACTCCACGCGGCCGCCGGACAGGCAGGCCGCGGTCCCGACCGACTTCGCGACCGAGAACGGGTCGCGCATCCCCGGGATGTACACCGTCGTCACGAATTTCACGCGGCTGGTCACCTGCGACAGGGCACCGACGAGCACCCACGGGTCCGGCCAGTGCGTGAACGGCTGCCAGCGCCGCTGCCCGTCGGGCGTGTACGGGTAGGGCGTGCTCAGCGTCTCCAGGTTCACCACGTGGTCCGGGATGGCGATGCCGTCGTAGCCGAGTTCGTCTGCGGCCCGGGCGATCTCGGTCACCTCGCTGATGTCGAGGAATGCCAGGGAGACGTAGAACCTCACTCGCGCGCCCAGGAGGGCCTGATGAAGATGCCGTCGGCCTCGACGCTCACACCATCGACGTCGGACAGCGTGCCGCGGGCGAACGTCTTGACGCCGTCGACACGGTCGATCCAGGCCTCGGCCCGCACCGGCCCCTGCTTGGTCCCGCGCACGTACCGCAACGTGATGGTTCCCGTGAAATGGGGCTTGGTCAGCCCGTCACTGGCCGCCTCCCCGAGAATGTGGTCGAGCACCAGGGCGCAGATGCCGCCGTGCACCAGGCCGGGCGGCCCTTCGTAGGGCAGGCCCAGTTCGAACTCGGCCCAGCACCGACCGTCGCCTTCCCCGCCCTCGTGGTGGATCTCCATCGGCGGGGCAATCGCATTGCGCACGCCCACAGCCGGATTCGTGTAGGCCAGCGGCCGTCCGGTGTCGACGTTCCGTAGCGTGGAGGTGCTGTTGTGTTGCACCGCCACGAGCCGGTCGGTGACCGATTCGATCGCGGCCTGCGCCTCGGCGATGGTGGCCTCGTCGACACCGGTCCGGATGCCGGCGTCGATCAGCCGGCGCACCGCATCGGTGAACGGCCGGTACACCGCCAGCTGACGCTCGTATTCCGCATCGCTGATCACGTCGAACGGAAAATCACTCACGCTGCCTACTCCCCAAACACCTTGCGCACCACGGTTTTGGCACGACGGGTCACGCGCAGATAGTTGTCCAGGAAGGCGCCGCCGTCGCCGCTCGGCCACCCGGCCGCCACCGCGACCGCGTTGAGCTGACGGCCCGGCCCGGGCAGTTGGTCGGTGGGCTTGCCGCGCACCAGGACCAGGGCGTTGCGCGCGCGGGTCGCGGTCAGCCAGGCCTGCCGCAGGATGTCGGCCTCGTCGCCCTCGATCAGCTGGGCCGCCTCGATGGCGTCCAGCGCCTGCAGCGTCGAGGTGTTGTGCAACGTGGGAACCTGGTGCGCATAACGCAATTGGAGCAACTGGACGGTCCATTCCACGTCGGCCAGGCCACCGCGGCCCAGCTTGGTGTGGGTGTTGGGGTCGGCACCGCGGGGCAGCCGCTCGGCGTCGACGCGGGCCTTGATGCGCCGGATTTCGCGCACCGCGTCCGCCGAGACGCCACCGGGCGGGTACCGGGTCTTGTCGGCCATCAGCAGGAATCGTTCACCCAGTTCGAGGTCCCCCGCCACCCGGTGGGCCCGCAGGAGGGCCTGAATCTCCCACGGCTGCGCCCACTGTGCGTAGTACGACTCGTAGGACGCCAACGTCCGCACCAGTGAGCCGTTGCGGCCTTCCGGCCGCAGCCCGGCGTCGACCTCCAGCGGCGGGTCGCTGCTGGGCTGTCCCAACAACGTCCGCACCTGTTCGGCGACCCCGATCGCCCAGCGCACGGCCGCGGACTCGTCCGCGCCGGCCGCGCCTGCGACGGGTTCGCACACGAACATCACGTCGGCGTCCGACCCGTAGCCCAGTTCGCCGCCGCCGAGCCGGCCCATGCCGATGACGGCGATGCGCGCCGGCGGCCCGTCGGGTCCCGAGCGCGCCCGGATCACCGCATCGAGCGCGGCCTCCAGCACCGCGACCCACACCGAGGTCAGCGCCTTGCAGACGTCGACGACCGGCAGCAGCCCCAGTAGGTCGGCCGACGCCACGCGCGCCAGTTCGCGACGGCGCAGGGTGCGTGCCGCGGCGATGGCGCGGACCGGGTCGGCGTGCCGGCCGGCCGAGGCGACCAGCGCGCGGAACACCGCATCCGGTTCCACTTCAAGCAGTTTCGGCCCCTGCGGACCGTCGGCGTACTGCTGCAGGACTTCCGGCGCCCGCATCAGCAGCTCCGGCACATAGGCCGACGTGCCCAGCACCCGCATCAGCCTTTTGGCGACGGCACCCTCGTCACGCAGGGTGGACAGGAACCAGCGCTGGTCCCCCAGTTCTTCACTGATCCGCCGGTACGCCAGCAGGCCCGCGTCCGGATCCGGGGTGTCCGACAGCCAGTCCAGCAGCGTCGGCAGCAGCACCTGCTGCACCGTGCCGCGGCGACCGCTGGCGCTCGTCAGCGCGGCGAGGTGCGTCAGGGCGCTCTGCGGGCCTTCGTAACCCAGTGCGGCCAACTGTCTTTCGGCCGCGGCGGTGGTCAGGCTCGGGCCGAACTGGTTTCCCACTTCGAGCAGCGGCTGATAGAAGAGCTTGGCGTGCAGGCGGGACACCCGCATGTTCTGCCGCTTCAGGTCCTCGCGCAGGACGCCGAGCGCGTCGTGCTGACCGTCGGGCCGGATGTGCGCCGCGCGCGCCAGCCAGCGCCACGCCTCGTCGTCGCCGTCCTCGGGCAGCAGGTGGGTGCGCTTGAGTCGCTGTAGTTGCAGCCGGTGCTCAAGCAGCCGCAGAAACTCATAGGACGCAGTGAGATTCGCGGTGTCGTCGCGGCCGATGTAACCGCCGGAGCCGAGCGCCGCCAACGCGTCGACCGTCGAGGCGACGTGCAGCGAATCGTCATTGCGGCCGTGCACGAGCTGCAGCAGCTGCACCGCGAACTCGACGTCCCGCAGGCCACCCTTGCCCAGTTTCAGCTCGCGGGTGCGCACCCCGGCGGGCAAGAGATCCTCGACGCGGCGCCGCATGGCCTGCACGTCGGGCACGAAATCCTCACGGTCACAAGCGGTCCAGACCATCGGCATCAGCGCGTCGATGTACTGCTCACCCAGCTCGGCGTCACCGACGGCCGCGCGGGCCTTCAAAAGCGCCTGGAATTCCCAGGTTTTGGCCCAGCGCTGGTAATACGCGACGTGCGACTCCAGGGTGCGGACCAGCTGGCCGGCCTTGCCCTCGGGCCGCAGCGCCGCGTCGACCTCGAAGAAGGTCTCGCCGGCGAACCGCATCATCTCGCCGGCCACCCGGGTGGTCACCGAGTCCGCCGTCTCCGCCACGAAGATGACGTCGACGTCGCTGACGTAATTCAGTTCGCGCGCACCGCATTTGCCCATTGCGATGACCGCGAGCCGGGGACCGGACTCGTCGCCGCACACCGTGCGGGTCGCGACGACCAGTGCCGCCGCGAGCGCCGCGTCGGCCAGGTCGGACAGGTGCTCCCCCACGGTGACATACGGCAGCACCGGCTCGTTCTCGACCGTCGGCGCGACGTCCAGCGCCGCCAGCACCAGGATGCGGTCCCGGTAGTAGGTCTGCAGCACCGCGGAAGCCGTTGGGGTACCGGCGACTTCGGCTGCCAACCGTTCGAAGTCCTCGAGCAGCTCGGCGCGCGACGGCAGCGTGATGTCGCCGTGCAGCAGTCGCCACGAAGCGGGGTGTGCCACCAGGTGATCACCCAGGGCCAGCGACGATCCCAGCACGGCGAACAGCCGCCCCCGCAGGGCCGTGTCGGTCACCAGCAGCGAGCTGAGCTCGGCCCAGTCGCCCTCGAGGGCGTCGGCGATGCGCACCATGGCGCGCAGGGCGCTGTCGGCGTCAGGGGCGCGCGACAGCGACCACAACAATGGGACGTGCGCGTCGGTGTTCCAGCCGAGCCGGTCGAGGTCCGCCCGCGCCGTGGGCGCCACCAACCCGAGGCGCCCGACGCTGGGCTGTGTGGGGCGCTGCGTCGCGGGGTTGGGCACCACCCGACGTTAGCGCACCATCACGGCGTCACAGCGACAGGTATTCCTTGAGTTCGAACGGTGTCACGTGGCTGCGGTAGGTCTCCCACTCACTGCGCTTGTTCCGCAGGAAGTAGTCGAAGACGTGCTCCCCCAAGGCCTCGGCGACGAGTTCGGACTTCTCCATCTCGGCCAGCGCCACACCGAGGCTGCTCGGCAGCTCCTTGTAGCCCATCGCGCGACGCTCCTCGGGCGTCAGGTTCCAGACGTTGTCCTCGGCCTGCGGCCCCAGCTCGTAGCCCTTCTCGATGCCGCGCAGGCCGGCGGCCAGCAGCACCGCGAACGCCAGGTACGGGTTGCATGCCGAGTCGGGGCTGCGCACCTCGATACGGCGCGACGAGGCCTTGCGCGGCGTGTACATCGGGACCCGCACCAGGGCGGAGCGGTTGGCCGCACCCCACGACGCGGCGGTCGGGGCCTCGCCGCCGTGCACCAGACGCTTGTAGGAGTTCACCCACTGGTTGGTGACGGCGCTGATCTCGCTGGCGTGCGTCAGGATGCCGGCGATGAAGGACTTCGCGACGTCCGACAGCTGCAGCGGGTCGTCGGCGCTGTGGAAGGCGTTGGTCTCGCCCTCGAACAGGCTCATGTGGGTGTGCATCGCCGAGCCCGGGTACTGGCTGAACGGCTTGGGCATGAACGTGGCCCGCACGCCCTCGTTGATCGCGACTTCCTTGACCAGGTACCGGAAGGTCATGACGTTGTCGGCCATCGACAGGGCGTCGGCGTACCGCAGGTCGATCTCCTGCTGGCCGGGTGCGCCCTCGTGGTGGCTGAACTCCACCGAGATGCCCATGGACTCGAGCGCCTCGATGGCGTGGCGGCGGAAGTTCGGGGCCGAGTCGTGGATGGCCTGGTCGAAGTAGCCGTTGTTGTCGGCCGGGACCGGCACCGAGCCGTCGTTCGGGCCGGGTTCCAGCAGGAAGAACTCGATCTCCGGGTGCACGTAGCAGGAGAAGCCCAGATCGCTGGCCTTGGCCAGTTGCCGGCGCAGCACGTGCCGCGAGTCGGCCCACGACGGCGAGCCGTCGGGCATGGTGATGTCGCAGAACATGCGGGCCGAGTAGTGCTTGCCGGTGCTCTTGGTGGTCCACGGCAGCACCTGGAACGTGGACGGATCCGGGCGGGCCACCATGTCGGCCTCGGAGACGCGGGCGAAGCCCTCGATGGCGGATCCGTCGAAGCCGATGCCCTCTTCGAAGGCGCCTTCCAGCTCGGCCGGCGCGATCGCCACGGACTTGAGGTATCCGAGCACGTCGGTGAACCACAACCGGACAAAGCGAATGTCGCGTTCTTCCAGCGTGCGCAGCACGAATTCCTTCTGGCGATCCATGTCCGCAGCGTAGGCAGCAGCTGTTAAATCCGTGTTACCAAGTGGACTCTGTTCGGCATGTTTCACAGGTGAGACGCTCTGCTCAGCACCGCAATCCCGCCGCCGGCAGCACGGACTGCGTCAGGAACGCCACCACGGCCGTGTCGACGCACCGGTTGCCGTTGAACACCACGGTGTGCTGCGTGCCCTCGAAGCTGATCAGCGAGGCGCCGAGTTCGCTCGCCAGGTTCACACCGGCTTGATACGGCGTGGCCGGGTCGTGCGTGGTGGATACGACGACGACCTTGCCCGGGCCGGGCGACGCCGGCGTGTGCGGGCGGGACGTCGCGGGCACCGGCCACATGGCGCAGACGTCGCGCGGCGCGTAGCCGGTGTACTGGCCGTAGCTCATGAACGGCGCCAGCTGGCGCGCGCGCTGGTCGGCGGCGGCCCAGGTCGCGGGATCGGTCGGGAACGGCGCGTCGACGCACCGGATCGCGGTGAACGCGTCCTGCAGGGGCGCGTAGTGCCCGTTCTGATCACGGTGCTGATAATCGTCGGCCAGCAGCAGCAGATCGCCGGCGTCGCCGCCGCGCTGCAGTCCGATCAGCCCACTGGTCAGAAACTTCCAGTACTTCTTCGTATAGAGCGCGTTGATGGTGCCGGTGATCGCGTCGGAGTAGCTCAGGCCCCGCGGATCGGACGTCAGGCCCGGGCGCACGGCGAGCGGATTGACCAACTGCTGGTACCGCGCCACGAACTGCGTCGGGTCGGTGCCCAGCGGGCAGCCGACGGACTGCGCGCAGTCCGTCGCATAGTCGTTGAAAGCCGTTTGGAATCCGGCCAATTGGAGCAGGTTCTCGGTGACGGGATCGGCATTGGGGTCGACGGCGCCGTCGAGCACCATGGCGCGCACCCGGTCCGGGAACCGTTCGGCGTAGGCCGCACCCAGCTCGGTGCCGTAGGAGAAGCCCAGATAGTTGATCTGCGTCTCGCCGAGCGCGGCCCGGACCACGTCCATATCCCTTGCCGCCGAGGCGGTTCCGACATTGGCCAGGAAGCTGCTGCCCATCTGCTGCAGGCAGTCCTGCGCCGTGCGGCGGCTGACGGCCTCGATGTGCGCCACCCCGGCCGGGCTGTAGTCGACCATGGGGTCACGGCGGTTGGCGTCGAATTCGGCGTCGCTGCGGCACCGCAGTTGCGGCGTCGAATGCCCCACGCCTCGCGGATCGAAGCCGACGAGATCGAAGCTGCGGCCGATCTCGGTGTCGGACAGGACGGCGCCCATGCCCGCGACGGTGTTGACGGCCGACGCTCCCGGACCACCGGGATTGACCAGCAGCACGCCGAGGCGCGGGCCCGAGGCCGGGACGCGGATGACGGCCAGCTTCGCTTGTGGCCCTTGCGGATCCGCGTAGTCGACGGGGACGCTGATATTGGCGCACCGCGCTGTCGGCAGGTCCGTGGTGTCACCGATGACAGGTTCGCAGCTGCCCCAGGCCGGTGCCTGTTCGTAATAGGACTGCAGCGATTCGGGGGCCGCGTACGCGACCGATCCCGGCGCGGCGCTGATGGCCACCAGCAATCCGACGACCCCTACCGCACACCGTCGTCCACGACCGCCCGCCCGCCACATGGCACACATGGTCGCACGGCGCGCAGCCGAGCCGAAGCCTGGTTCCGGAGGGAGACAACCCGGCAATCAGACGGTGACCGAACAGTTATCTCCCGGCAGCACCGGACTTTTCGCGAATCAGCATTTCGCGCCGGCCTCGGGCACGGTCCCGTTGACCAGGTAGCCGGCCGCGTGTTCGTCGACGCAGCTGTTGCCCTGGAACACCACGGTGTGCTGCGTGCCGTCGAACGTCAGCAAGCTGCCACCGAGCTCCTTGGCCAGGTCCACGCCGGCCTGGTACGGCGTCGCGGGGTCGTGGACCGTCGAGACGACCAGCGTCGGCGCCAGGCCCTTGACCGAAATCTCGTGCGGTTTCGACGTCGGCGGCACGGGCCAGAACGCACAGGTGCCGAGCGGCGCGTCGCCGGTGAACTGGCCGTAGCTCATGAACGGCGCCACCTCGCGGGTGCGCTTGTCCTCGGCAATCACCTTGGCGCGGTCGGTGATCGGCGGTTCGTCGACACAGTTGACCGCCACCCGGGCGTCGGTCGAGTTGTCGTAGTGGCCGTCGGCATCGCGACCCATGTAGGCGTCGGCGAGCCGCAGCATGATGTCGCCGTGGCCGCCCGCCAGCTCGGTGAGGCCTGCGGTGAGGTCCTTCCACATCGCCGGTGAGTACAGCGGCAGGATGGTGCCGACCAGCGCGTCGCTGTAGCTCAGACCGCGCGGATCCTTTGTGGGAGCGGGTTTTTGGACCAGCGGGTCGACCAGGCTGTGGTAGACGTCGTTGACCTTGGCGGGGTCGGTGCCCAGCGGGCAGTCCGGGTTGGTGGCACAGTCGGCGGCGTAGTTGTTGAACGCGGTCTGGAACGCGGCGGCCTGGTTGATGTCGGCCTCGATCGGATCGGCGTTGGGGTCGACGGCGCCGTCGAGGATCATCGAGCGCACCTTGTCGGGGTAGTCCTCGGCGTACTGGGCGCCGATCCGGGTGCCGTACGAGTAACCCAGGTACGTCAGCTTGTCGTCGCCGAGCGCGGCCCGGATGGCATCCAGATCCTTGGCGACGTTGGCGGTCCCGACGTTCTCGAGGAACTCCTTGCCCATCTTGTCGACGCAGCGCTGCACGAACGCCTTGGTCTCGGACTCGATGTGCGCGACACCGGCGGGCGAGTAGTCGACCTGCGGGTCGGCGCGCTGCCGGTCATTGTCGGCGTCGGAGTTGCACCACACCGCGGGCTTGGAGGACCCGACACCGCGGGGGTCGAAGCCGACGAGGTCGAAACGCTGGCGCACCGAGTCGGGAATGTTGTTGAGCAACGACACCGCCGCGCTGACGCCGGACTCCCCCGGACCGCCGGGGTTGATCACCAGGGAACCGATCTTGTCGCCGGTCGCCTTGATCCGCAGCAGCGCCAGCTGCGCGACGTCGCCGTCGGGCTTGCTGTAGTCGACGGGCACCGACAGCATCGCGCACTCGGCCCCCTTGGGGATGCGCGACTGCGAGTCCGGAGAGGTGGTCTGGCACGGCGACCACTGCAGGGGCGCGCCCGGCTTCGGCACCGCGCGCGTGGCGCGTCCGTCGATCACCTGGCTGCAGCCTGTCGCCAGCACGAGCACCATTGCCGCGGCGAGACTCCCCCGTCTGAGGTTCATGGTCGACCATGGTGCCATGTGGGCCGGTCTGACCTGATGAGGGCGTTGCCGCGCGCCGTGAGACCACCTCGTCAGTGGCCGGCGGCGGCAACCAGTTCATCCAGCGCGGCGGCGAACTCGTCAGCCATGTCCCACAGGTCCGGAACCAGTTCCGGGCACGAGATCAGGCCGACGTCGAGCGTGCCGTTGAGCGACATCACGGTGATGTTGAGCCCAGAGCCGTGGAACAGCGGACCCAGCGGGTACATCGCCTTGACCTCGGCGCCGAGCATGTACAGCGGATCCTGCGGCCCGGGCACGTTCGAGACGACGAGGTTGTGCACGGGCTTGGCCTCCGCGAGGCCCGTCGACGCGAACACCCGCATCGCGGCCCCGAACACCGACGGCGCGGCGAACTGCGACCAGTCCTGCAGCAACGTCGCGCTGATGGCCGAACTGTGTTGTTTGGCAACGGTGCTCGAGTCGGCGATGGCCCGCAGGCGCTCGGCCGGGTCCTCGATGGTGGTCTCGAGTTTGGCGAACATGCCCGACACCTGGTTGCGGCCCGGGCGGTCGGATTTGTCGCGCACCGACACCGGGCACATCGCCACGAGGGTCGACTCCGGCAGCGCGTCGCGCTCGGCGAGGTAGCGCCGCAGCGCGCCCGACACCAACGCCAGCACGACGTCGTTGACCTTGACGTGGAAGTGGTTCTTGACGGTCTTGATGTCCGCCAGGTCCAGCTGGGCGAAGGCCACGTTGCGGTGCGCGGTGACGTTGACGTTGAAGGCCGTCTTGGGTGCGGCGAACGGTGCCGCCATCGTGAGTCCCTTGGTTGCCCGGCGGACGGTGTCGATGACGGTCGTCGCCGTCGAGGGCAATACATTGGCCAGCTTCAGCGGCCGGGTGAAGTACTTGACCGCGCCGCCCACCGCGATCTCGAGTTCGGACGCGGTGCCGGCGGCCGCCACGGGCTCTGGCGCCGGCGCGTCCGGCTCCAGCGTGCACAGTTGCGACATCAGGTTGGCGCCGGTGACGCCGTCGATGCCGGCGTGGTGCATCTTGGTCATCACCGCCAGCCGCCCGCCGTCGTGGGCGTCGGTGCCGGCGATGTTCTCGATCACCCACATCTCCCACAGCGGGCGGCTGCGGTCCAGCTGCAGCGCGGCGATGTGGCCGCAGATCTCGGACAGCTCGACGCGCCCGCCCGGGCCCGGCAGCCCGATCCGGTGCACGTGCCGGTCGATGTCGAAATCCGGGTCCTCGACCCACACGGGGTGGTCGAGGTTGAGCGGTGAGTCGGCCAGCTTCTCGCGGAACTGCGGCATGGCCGCGATGCGCTCGCTGAGCATCTGCCGCATCTTGTCGAAGGTGTAGCCGCCCGGAATGGTCGCGGCGTCGAGTTCCAGCACCGCGCACACGTGCAGCGGCTGCTGGGCGGTCTCCAGATAGAGGAAGCTGGCGTCGAGTCCGCTGAGCCGTTGGTATCCGGGCATGGGCGTGATCGTAGGCGGCTCAGCTGACCCGATGTGAGGCATTCCACTTCATGTGTCGTTCACCTTGGGGGTGCGGTGGTGGCAGACTTGACGGCGTCAAACGTCCCGGGGACCCGATATGGGCCTCGAGGTTCGTACCGACCAACACATTTGAGGACGACGATGTCTGATCAGGTTTACGGCGCTGCCCCGGAGTCTGTCTGTAAGACCCCGCGAACCAAGATTCGTACCCACCACCTGGCGAAATGGAAGGCCGAAGGCCACAAGTGGGCGATGCTCACGGCCTACGACTACTCCTCTGCCCGCATTTTCGACGACGCCGAGATTCCCGTCCTGCTCGTCGGCGACTCAGCGGCCAACGTGGTCTACGGCTACGACACCACCCTGCCCATCACCATCGACGAGCTGATCCCCCTGGCCCGCGCGGTCGTCAAGGGTGCCCCGCACGCGCTGGTGGTCGCCGACCTGCCGTTCGGCAGCTATGAGGAAAGCCCCCGGCAGGCGCTCGCGACGGCGACCCGGTTCATGAAGGAGACCGGCGCCCACGCGGTCAAGCTGGAGGGCGGTGAGCGGATGGTCGAGCAGATCGCCGCACTGACCCAGGCCGGCATCCCCGTCGTGGCCCACATCGGTTTCACGCCGCAGAGCGTCAATGGGCTCGGCGGGTTCCGGGTCCAGGGCCGCGGTGAAGCCGGCGACCAGACCATCCACGACGCCATCGCCGTCGCCGAGGCCGGCGCCATCGCCGTCGTCCTCGAGATGGTGCCGGCCGAGCTGGCCACCCAGATCACCGGCAAGCTGACCATCCCGACCGTCGGCATCGGCGCCGGCGCCAACTGCGACGCGCAGGTGCTGGTGTGGCAGGACATGGCGGGCATGACGGCAGGCAAGACCGCCAAGTTCGTCAAGCGCTTCGGCGACGTCGGTGCCGAATTGGGCCGTGCCGCACGGCAATACGCCGCCGAGGTGGCTTCCAGCGTGTTCCCCGCCGAGGAACACTCCTACTGAGTACGACTGTGAGGGCTGTGCAGGCAATTCCGCGAAAATGCCTGCACAGCCCTCACACTCGTCGTCAAGAGAATTCCGGCTTGCGCTTGCCGACGAAGGCGCCGACGCCCTCTTTGCCGTCCGGTGACCCGGCGCACTTGGCGATCAGCCGGCCCTCGCGTTCCAGCTGGGTCTCGTAGTCTGCGCCGTAGGTCGTCAGCAGCAGCTGCTTGACGGCGGCGTTCGAGCCGCGCGCCTGCGTGGCGACGTCGGCGGCCAGGGCGTCGAGCGCGGCGGGCAGCTCGGCGTCGGGCACGACGCGCGTGACCAGACCCCAGTCGGCGGCCTCGGCCGCGGTGAGCACGCGGTTGGTGATCATGAGTTCCTGGGTGCGGCGCAGCCCGATCAGCCGCGGCAGGACGTACGACGATCCGCCGTCGGGGCTCAGACCGGCCTTGGTGTACGCCATGGTGAACGACGCGGACTCGGCGGCGAGCACCAGATCGCCCGAGACACCCAGCGGGAAGCCCGCACCGGCGGCGACGCCGTTGACGGCGGTGATCAGCACGGCATCCATGCGGGCGAACGTCGACATGGCGCGGTGCAGGTCGTCGGCGATGCCCTTGACGAACGCTCCCGGATCCGCGGCGGCGGCCATCGCCTTGAGGTCGCCACCGGCGCAGAAGAATCGGCCGGCACCGGTCAGGGTCACGACCTTCACCGCGGCGGTGTCGCACAGCGCGGCAGCGGCCGCGAGGTCGCGCGTGAGCGCGTCGTTCATGCCGTTGGCCGCCTCGGGCCGGTCGAGCACGATATTCACGATGGCACCGGACTGGGCGAACTTCAGGGTCTCGAATTCGGTCATGGGTCAAGACGTTATCGGCAGCCGGTCACGCACAGCGATATGGCAGGCTGATGGCAGCGTTGGTACTGCCCGTCCCGGGTCGCAAATGAAGGTGAACATGGCCGCTGGCAAGCGTAAACCGTCCCGCCACACCGAGATTGAACGCAAGTTCGCGGTGGTCGACAGCACGGTGTCCCCGTCGTTCGACGGATTGTCCGCCGTCGGCAGGGTCGAGCAACTGCCCGTCGCGCATCTCGACGCGGTGTACTTCGACACCCCGGATCATGATCTGGCGGCACACAAGATCACCCTGCGCCGGCGCACCGGCGGCACCGACGCGGGCTGGCACCTCAAGCTGCCCGCCGGCGCCGACGCGCGCACCGAGGTTCGGCTGCCGATCACCGCGGCCCGCGAGAGCGTGCCCGACGAACTGCGCGACATCGTGCTGGCCATCGTGCGCGACCGCACGCTGCAGCCCGTCGCCCGCATCGAGACCGAGCGCACCGTCTCGATGCTGTACGCGCCCGACGACACCGAGCTGGCCGAATTCTGCGATGACCGGGTTACCGCCACGGCGGGCGACTCGCTGCAGACCTGGCGCGAGTGGGAGCTGGAGCTGGTCGGCGACGGCGCGGAGGGCGCCGAGTCGGGCCCCGAGCTGCTCGACCGGCTGGCCAACCGGCTCTTCGACGCGGGCGCCAAGCCCGCCGGGCACGGGTCCAAGCTCGCCAAGGTCCTCGCCGCGGCGCGGGGCGCGGATGCGCCACCGCCATCGCCCGAGCCGACGGACAAGGTGCACCGCGCCATCGCGGCGCACGTGTCCGAACTGATCGACTGGGACCGCGCGGTGCGCGCCGACACCTTCGATTCCGTGCACCAGATGCGCGTCACCATCCGCAAGATCCGCAGCCTGCTGCAGGAGAGCGGCAATCTGGGCGACCGCGAGTGGGTGCTCGAGGAGCTCAAGCTGCTGGCCGCCGTGCTGGGCACGGCGCGCGACGCGGAGGTACTCGCCCAGCGGTACGACGATGCGTTGAAGGGACTGGCGCCGGAGCTGGTGCGCGGACAGGTGCGCGAGCGCCTGGTCGACGGTTCGCAGCGGCGCTACCAGTCCGGGCTGCGGCGGTCGCTCGCGGCCATGCGGTCGGAGCGGTACTTCCGGCTGCTCGACGCGCTCGATGCGATCGTCGTCGACAACACCCAACCGGCCGCCGCCGGCGAGGATGCGCAGCCGGTGACCGTCGGCGGCGCCTACCGCCGTGTCCGCAAGTCGGTGCGGCGGGCCGAGGCCGCGGAGGCTGCCGGCGCCGAGGACAGCGAGGAGGCGCTGCACCGAATCCGCAAGGGCGCCAAGCGGCTTCGCTACACCGCCGCCGCCATGGGCGAGTCGAAGGTGGCCGACTGCGCCAAGGACATCCAGACGCTCCTGGGCGACCACCAGGACAGCTACGTCAGCCGCGGGCATCTGGTGCAGCAGGCCGAGGCCGCCCACGCCGCGGGCGAGGACACCTTCACCTACGGCATCCTGTACCAGCAGGAGGCCGAGGTCGCCGAGTACGCCCGGCTGCAATTGGATGCCTCGCTCAAGGCCCTCGCGCGGGCGATGCGCAAGGTGAAGAAGTAGCGGGGCGGACGAGCTGGCCTGTAAGCCGGATTCTGTTCCCCGCCACCATTACTGGTGGCGAGGCGGCGACCATCCATCTGGGTACACCGTCGCCGGGTACCTCAAGCGGCCTACCCGCAGGCTCGGGCGAGCAGCCCTCGGGCACCTGCGCAACCGCAACCAGGTTGCGGCCTTCTTGGCCTTGCTTCGGGTGGGGTTTACCTAGCCACTCCGGTCACCCGGAATGCTGGTGCGCTCTTACCGCACCGTTTCACCCTTACCGTCTTCGCACCAGGCTCAGACGGCGGTCTGTTTTCTGTGGCACTGTCCCGCGAGTCACCTCGGATTGCCGTTAGCAATCACCCTGCTCTGTGAAGTCCGGACTTTCCTCGAAACCTTCCGGTCCCGCGGCCGCCCGGCCAACTCGTCCGCGCGGACCACCATATCAGCTGGTCAGAGCGCCGCGACCAGCGAGTCCAGCACAACGACCGCGCCGTACACCAGGAGCACCTGCTTGAGCCAGCGCGGGCCGTCCCGACGGGTGCGGACCGCGGCCAGGCCGAGCCCGAACACCACGATCACCGGCACCGTGATCGCCCAGGCCGACCACACCTTCTGCGGGCCGTACACCAGCAGTGCGGCGGCCGGTCCCAGCGACCAGTCGCCGGAGGTGGCCAGTGAGTTGCCCATGGCGTCGGTCAGGACCTGGACCGCTTCGACGCTGCCCCACAGCAGGCACAGACAGGCGGTCACCAACAGCATCGACTCCGCGGCCAGTCGGATGTCGAGCCGGTGTTTGACCACCTGGTGCCCTCCGATCAGTGCGTGCGGCGCAGGACGATCAGGTTGTCCCGCAAGACGGCGGCTTCGCCGGTAGGGCCGATCGCCTCGCGTTCCACAGTACCGACGTGCTGCGGCTGCCAGCCTTCGTCGGGCAGGTCGAGCTCGGCGACGACCTCGTCCGCGGACTGAAAGTGGTGGTCATGGATGTGTTGGGACGCCCAGGGCGGCGCCTCGCCGTGGTCGACGATCAGCAGCGTGCCGCCCGGAGCGACAGCCGCTGCCGCCTGCTGCAGTATTTGCCGGCGCTCCAGACGGACCGTGGAATGCAGGAACTGCGCCGACACCAGATCGAAGCTGCCCGTCGGGAAACTGTGTGACAGGTCGTGGTGCTGGAAGTCGATGCGCCCGGCCACTCCCCTGGCCTCGGCCGTACTGCGCGCCCGGTCGAGGGCGTTGGTGGCGATGTCGACCGCCACCACCTCCCAGCCCTCGGTGGCCAGCCAGATCGCGTCGGCGCCCTCGCCGCACCCCAGATCCAGTGCGCGGCCCGGGGGCAGCTCGCCGGCGATCTTCGCGAAGTTGGCGTTGACCCGGCCGCTCCACATCTGCGGCTTCTCGGCGTACCGGCCTTCCCAGTGCTCTTGCGGCGTTTCAGTTGTGGACATCGGACTCCTCCTGCGGATCGAAGACGGGCCAGGGCATGACGGGAAGGCCGAACTGGTCGTGCAGCAGACTCTGCACGATCCCGGCGGCCGCGGCGGAACCGGCGGCGATCGCCGAGGCCACCTGAGGCATCTGCGCGCAGACGTCGCCCGCGGCGAAGACGCCGGGGACCGAGGTCCGGCCGAACTGGTCGACCACGAGGGCATCGACGACGACCGGACCGGGCGGGGCGATGCGCACGCCGAGTTGTGCCGCCAGGTCGGTCCGCTGCCGGAGCGCGCTGGCCACGAGTGCGCCCTCGCGTTTCAGTTCGTCGCCGTCGGCGAACACGATGGACGCCAATTCGCCGTCGCGCGAGGCGAATTCGACGATCTTGCGCTCGTCGACCTGCACACCGGCGTCGGCCAGCGCGCGGTACTGGTCGTCGTCGAGTCCGGACGGACCGTTCGTCACGACGACGACGTCGTCGGTCCAGCCGCGCAGCATCAGCGCCATGTGCACGGCCCGGTCGCCGTCGGCGAGGACGGCCAGCGCCTGATCACGCGCTTCCCAGCCGTGGCAGAACGGGCAGTGGAACACCGACCGCCCCCAGTGCTCGGTCAGCCCCGGGATGTCGGGTGCCTCGTAGTGCATGCCGCCGGCCAGGAGTATCCGCTGGGCATGGTGCACAGATCCGTCGGCGAGTTCGAGCCGGAACGTGGGACCGTCGTGCGCCGTTGCGCCGGTCACCAGCCCGTCGACGACCTGGACCGACGGGTACTGGGCGAGCTCGCGGCGGCCGTCGGCGTACAGGTCCGCAGGCGGTCGTCCGTCCTGGCCCAGCAGTCCCCCGATGCCGTGTGCCGCGCGATTGCTCTGCTCGCCGGCGTCGATGACCAGCGTTCGTCGTCGGGCGCGGCCGAGCACCAACGCGGCGCTCAGCCCCGCCGCGCCGCCCCCGACGACGGCGCATTCCCATTCGTTGTTCATGACACCGACCTTGCCGGGCGATGCCGAAAATGCCAAGCTGATTTGCCATGCAGGCAAACCCGGAGGACGACGACATCGAGGCGCGCGTCCGGCGGCGGCTGCGGGAACTGCGCACGCAACGCGGCATGACGCTGGAAGACGTTGCGCGCGCCGCCGATATCGACATCTCGACGTTGAGCCGTCTGGAATCGGGCAAGCGCCGGTTCGCGCTCGACCATCTGCCCCGGCTCGCCGCGGCGCTCTCGATCAGCACCGACGAAATCATGCGCGCACCCGAGGCGGAGGACCCGCGGGTGCGTGGGTCGTCACACACCCGCGGCGGCATCACCTACTGGCCGCTGACCCGCGGCGGGCCTGCCGGTGGTCTGCACACGTTCAAGATCCGCGTCAGCGCACGGCGGCGCACGCCACCGGCCGAGCTGCCGGTGCACGACGGCCAGGAGTGGCTCTACGTGTTGTCGGGGAACCTTCGCCTGCTACTCGGCGACCGCGACTTCACCATCAAACCCGGTGAGGCCGTGGAGTTCTCGACCTGGACACCGCACTGGTTCGGCACCGTCGACGGCCCCGTGGAGGCGATCGCCATCTTCGGGCCGCATGGCGAGAAGCTGCACGTGCGCAACTGACCAGGATTCGCCCCGCGAATGTGCACTCAGATCGCTAGTTCGGCGATTTTCTCGCTCTGCGCGCACACTCGCGATACAAGAGCCCTAGTTCGCCGGGTACGCCGGTGCCGGGAAGACGCCGCGCAGGATCCAGGGGAACCAGTTGATGCCCTGCTCCAACTCGTCGCTGCCGTCGTAGTCGGGACTCGGGTCGAAGCCGTTGTTACCGCCGCCCTCCTTCTCGTCGCGGTGCGGCGGTTCGGGCAACTGGCCGTACACGGCGACGACGACGGTGCGGTCGAGGCTGTTCTCGGACCACACGCCCATCTGGTTGTTGGCGCAGTTGGACATGATCTGCTTGATCACCGGGTCGTAGTACCACTGGTTGATCAACTCGACTCCGCTGATCGCGAGCGCCGGGTTGGTGGCCACCGTCTGCGCGACCGGGCCGCCGCGGTAACCTGCCTGCTCGGCCCGCATCTGGGGCGTGGAGCCGTCAGATCCGATGTCGCCGTCCAGGTTCCGGTTGGCCATCATGTCCTTGGCCTGCCGTTCGGCGGCCTGCTGCAGCTGCGAATTCACCGCGATGTCGTTGGTGCAACCCGCCTGGTGCTGCACGGTGTAGACGTTCGACACGACAGAGTCGTTGAGCCGCTTGTTGTTCGGGATGAGGGTGTTGCCGTTGTCAGCGTGCGCGAGCGGTACGCAGAGCGCGGTGCCCAACGGCACGACCGTCAACACCGACAGCACCCATTGCCGACACCTCATGTTGGATTCCTTCGCATCAGGGATGGACGCCCGGCGCCGACTGGTAGTGCGCCGCGGAGTTCCGCAGCTGCCAGATCTGCCCGGGGCACAGTTCGTTGACGGCTTGCGAGACGAGGTAGGACGCCTGGTAGTCGTCGTCGGTGTTGAAATCGCCTCGCACGTCACTCATCACCTGGGCGAACGGCTGACCGGCTGCCACCTTGTCGCAGATGCCGTAGCCATAGCCCAGTGCCGCATCGGCATTGGGAAAGTTGTAGCCGGGCCGCACGGTCACGCCGATCAGGTACGCGGTCGCGTCGGCCTGGGCGGCCGGCGCGAGCGTCACCGGGACGGCCAGCGTCGCCGCGGCGAGCAAACCTGAAGTCCACCGTCGCATCATGGTGCTCACATCGGGTCGAATTGCGAGATGAGCCAATGCCCCTCGACCTTGTCGAGAGTCACACGCACGCTCGACGCGGTACTCGTCGGGGCGCTGTCGCCGATGATCATCGTCTGATCCACGAACAGCATCACGACCGCATGGTCGGGTGTCGCCTTGGTCCACGCGGCTGCCGGCACGGTGGCGACGGCCGAGATCTTCTTCTGTTTGGACCCGGGTATCACCACGTCGCGGGTGAGCGAGGTGTAGGAGTCCAGGAAGTTGCCGGTCATGTACTTCTTGGCGGCTTCCAGGTCTTTGTCGACCGTCTCGGGCTTGTACGACAGCAGTGCGATGGTGCCGTCGGTGGCCGCCTTCGTGGATTCCTTTTTCGCCGTGTCGGTTTGGGCCAGCGACACGTCTTTCCACTGCAGGTAGCCGGCTGCCCCGCCGAGTGCGAGGATGGCGGCGGGCAGCAGTCCGTAGACGGCCACGTTCGCCCACGCGACGCGGCGCCGCCGTGCGGCAGGCGCCGCGTCGGTGGTTTCTGCGGCGTCGACCTCGACGTCGTTGTCGAGCTCATCGACCGAAGCTGTTGATTCAGCGGACTTTTCAGTGGCGACGTCACTGCCGCGGGACTTCATCAGTTTCACGGCACAAACTCCACGTTCGACACCTTCATCACATCTCCGACTTTCTGCACCGCGAGGCGCATCCGCCATTCGCGTGGTTGTTGATCCGGCGCACCGACGTTGGCGGTCTTGACGGCCACCGCGACCAGCACCTGTGCCGAATCCCCCGACTCCGATTCCAGCCCGGCTTCGGTGATCGAGCCGGTGGACGTCGACTTCGCCTCTTTGACGACCTTGATGAAAGGTGCTGAGCGCTTGGCGAAGTCGTCGTAGAACTCCCCCGTCGCGCTGTCGAGGATGCGCTGGACGTCGGCGTCGGCCCGCTGCCAGTCGATGGTCGTCAGGTTCAGTGCGCCCTGCCGTGCGGCCTGGACGATCTGGCTCTGCCGCTCGTCGACTGCCGTGGCGCGGTGCGTCCGCACCACCAACCACCCGACCAGTGCGCTCAGTGCGACCACCAGAATCAGTCCGGCCACCGCCGCGATCCGGCGCACCGGCTTCGGCTTCGTCGGCTCGCCGGCGGGCTCGACCGAGTCGCCGGCCTCCACCTCGTCGATGCCCTCCACGTCGTCGACGTCGGGGTCGAGGACGGCGACCGCGCCGCCGTCGGTCAGCTCCCCGGCTGCGGCGTCATCATGCTTTGCCATGTCTTCTCCTTCGGAGCCGTGTGGGCCAGATCGGCTTGGGTGTAGGTCTTTCCGTCCGGGCCGATGTACGACCCGCTGGCCGGGTCGTACTCGGCCACGGCGACCGGAGGCGGTGGTGCACCGGCAGGCGGCGCCGTGCCGGGCCGCAGTTGTGGCACGTCCTGCCCGGTCCAGGTGGCGTTGGGATCGCCCTTCCAGTTGTAACCGTCGCCCAGCGGCACGTACGGCTCATCGCTCTCGCACTGCTTGACGGTGGCGGCGCGCTTGCCGGGCACCGTCTCGCACGGCAGGTTCTTGGCGCCACGCACGTTGAACATGCCGTCCTGCGGGGTCCGGCAGTACAGCTCACCGGCCGGCAGCTCGGGGTAATCCTCCAGCGCCGGGTTGCGCATCTGCTGCGCCGGCAGGTATCCGGTGGTGCATGGCGGCGGCAGGTTGATGTTCAGGTTGAAGCTCAGGTACGCGCCCTTGTACGCCTGCTTGGTGTCGCGGTTCGCCAACGTAACGCCTTGCGCTGCTTCCGTTGTCCGCGGCAGCAGCACGAGGAGCTGTTCGAGGTTCGGCTGGTAGGTGATCGCCACCTTGTTGATGGACACCAGATTCTGCAACACGATCGGCAAGGTCGGCCGTAGCCGGTTGAACAACTGCCCCATCTCGCCGAATGCCGGGCCGCCCTTGTCGAGCAGTGTGCCCACGGCTTTGTCCTGCGCCTGCAGTTCACCGGTCACCGTGGCAAGGTTCGCGGCCCACGCCTGGATGGCACCCGAGGTGTTGTTCTGCGAGTCGAGCACGGGTTTGACCTGATCGATCAGACTCAGCAGCGGGTCCAGGTTCGCGCGTGCGTCGATGGCCAGCTGGCTGCCGCCTTTGACGATGTGCGAGAGCTCCGGTCCCAAACCGCCCACCGCCGTGGCGGATTCGTCGACGACCGTCTTGAGGTTCTCCTTGGGCACGGCCTGCAGGCCCTTGGTCAGCGAGTCGATCACGGTGTTGATGTCCGGCGGCACCGACGTGTGCGCCAGCGGGATGACGTCACCGTCCTTGAGCGGCCGCGAGCCGGTACCACGGGGCGTCAGTGACACGAACTGCTCACCGATCGCCATCTGGCTGTGCACGTCGGCCTGCACATCAGACGGAATGTCGGTGCCGGAGTTGAGCGACAGCTCCGCCTGTACCCCGGTGGGTGTGAGCCCGACGGACTGCACCCGGCCCACCACGGTGCCGCGGTAGGTGACGTTGCCGGTGGCATACAGGCCGCCGGTCTCGGGCAGTTCCATCTTGACCACGTAGCGCCCGATGCCGAACAGCTTGGCGGGCAACTGCATATAGATCAGGCTCATCATCGTCACCGCGATCAGGGCGACGAGGGCGAAGATCGCGAGCTGAATTCTCACGCGTTTGTCGAGATGCATTTACGGCCCCTGATCCCAGCGGTACGGAATGGTCAGCGGATTGCCCGGGTTGTTCGGCCCGCCGGCGGTGCACGGGCTGGGGAACTGGCCGATGGTGCGGCCCCACTGCAGTTCCAGCTCCGTCAGGTCGCACTCCCAGCGGGTGCCGGTGAAGAAGGCCTGGTCGATGCGGCTGAGGGTGAGGTCGACGATCGCGGTGAGGTTCGCGTAGTCGCCGCGCTGCCACTTCTCGATGGTGTCGCTCGGGAACGGCACCGTGGGGATGAAGCTCAACGCCCGCGTCATGGCCGGCCCGGCGTTGGCGAGCTGCTCGAGCGTCGGCCCCAGATCACGTAATTCCTTGATCACGTTCTCTTTTGAGCGGTCCACGGTATCCGCCGCGAGCGCGGCGAACTTGCTCAACTTGTCGGCGGCCTTGACGAGGTTCTCGCGCTCGCCGTTGAGTACGGCCAGCGCCTCCGGGACGGTGTCGATGGCCTTGTCCAGGACCGGCTGGCTCGCGGCCAGCTTGCCGACGACGACGTTCAGGCTCTCCGACGCCGCGATGATGTCAGGGGTCTGGTCCTTGACGTTGGCGGTGAACGTGTCGAGCTGTTTGATGAGGCTGCGCAGGTCCTCGGCACGCCCGTGGAACGCCGTGCTGAAGGCCTCGGTGATGTCCTGGACGTTGCCGATGCCACCACCGCCCAGCACCATCGACACCGCCGACAGCGTCTGCTCGACCGACGGGAAGCTGCCGCTGCTCGCCAGCGGAATGACCGACCCTTGGTGCAACTGTCCTTGTGGCCGGCCATCTTTGGGCGGCCCGAGCTCGATGTGCAGCGTGCCCAGCAGACTGGTCAGCCCCAGCTTGATGGTCGAGTTGGCCGGTACCTTCACATCGCCGTTGAGCCGCATGGTGACCAACGCGTGCCAGCCCTGCCGCTCGATCTTGGTGACGGTGCCGACCGTGACATCGGAAACGCGAACCCGCGAATTCTCCTGCAGGTTGGTGACATCCGGCATCTGCGCCTGGATCTCGAACGCCCCGGGTCCCCCACCCTCGGTGCCGGGCAGCGGCAGACTGTTGGCGCCGCGCCACCCCGAGCAGCCGGCCGAGGCCAGCAGCGTCAGGACCGCGAGGGTGCATCCCGCGGCGGTACGCAGGCGGCTCATGACCCACCTCCCGGCGGCGTCATCATCCCGGCCAGGCCGGCGTTGGCGTCGGTGGCCACGGTCTGGGGGGCCGCCGGCGCGGGCGCCGCAGCCGCCTGCTGTGCCACGGGGGCAGCGGGCCGCGACGGCGGCACATAGTCGGGACGCATCCAATCCTCGCTGTAGGTAACCTCATTGGGTCGCGCTTGGGTACCGACGAACAGGTTCTCGCCCAGCGGCGGGAAGTTGTACTGCCGATTCTTGACGATGGGCGCCAGATACTGCGCGCACAACTTCGACGACTGGTCCGCGCCGAGACGCGACGCAGCCTGGATGGCGCCACAGATGAAGCTCACCGGGTTGGCGAAGTTGTTGACCGCGAGGACGCCGGTCAACGAACCGACCGCCGGCTCGTAGATGTTGTTCAGGTCCGCCAATGCCGTTGGCGCCACGTGCAATACCTGCTTGATGTCATCGAGACTGCCCACGATCGCCGTGCTGACCGACGCAAGCTTGTCCGACGCCGTCCCAACGGCCTCCCGGTTGTCCGCGACGAAGGACCGCACGTCATCGGCCACAGCGCTCATGTCATGCAGCGCCTGCCCGACCTTGCCCGGATCGTCGGCGAGCAATCCGGTCACCTCGGCCAGGTTGGTGTTGAGCCGCTCCAGCAACCCGGTGCTGTCCTGCAGCGCCGACACCAGTATCGACAGGTTCTTGAACGTCGAGAACAGATCGTTGCTGTGGTCGCCGAGGATCGACACCGCCTGCGACAGCCGGATCACCGACTCCCGGATGCTGGCGCCCTGCCCCCGCAGATTGTCGGCAGCGGTATTGATGAAACCACCGAGCGTGCTGACCCCGCCCGGCTGATCAGGCTTGAGCAGATCGGCGACCCGCTGCAACTGGGTACGAACCAGATCCCATTCCACCGGCACCGCGGTCCGATCAAGCGGAATCACGGCGCCGCCGCGCAACGTCGGCCCACCCCGGTACGGCGGGATCAGCTGAATTGCCCTGCCCGTCACCAACTGTGGCGACAGGATCACGGCCTTGGCCTCGGCGGGCACCTTGTACTTGTCGTCGATCCAGAAGGTGACCTTGACCTTTTCCGGCCCCGGTTCGATCTTCTCGACCTTGCCGACCGGCACCCCTTGGATCAGGACGTCGTCGCCCTTGAACAATTGATTGGTGTTCTGGAAGTAGCCCACCACTTCGTTGCGCGACGCGCGCTGGAACGCCGTCACGGCGAAGTAGCCGCCACCCACGACGAGGGCCACCGCGGCTGCGACGACGAGCAGGCGGGCGGACAGCTTGCTCATGACGGTCCTCCTGGCTGCTCAACGGGATCCGACACGTGCACTGGCGGGGTCTTCGGCGGTTCCGGCATGGCGGTCTGCCCGGGTGCGAGCGCCGGCGGTCCGGGTGGCGGCCCACTGGGCGGCGGGGCCGGTTGCGTTTCGCGGAGGGGGTAGCAGCCAGGCCCGGGCAACGGAATTCCCGTTGGGCCACAAGCGGTATCGCCGGGCTTTCCGGTGATCGCGTCCGGAATGGTCAGACGCGGGTCGCCGGCCTGGCCGGTGCGCGGGAACGGCACGGGTAACGGCGGGGTGCCGGGCTGTCCGGTCTGCGGATCCTGAAGCTGGGACGGCAGTTTGGTGTTCGGGTCCACTCCGAGGTCGGAGAACGCGGCGTCGACGAACGGCTGCACGAACTGGCCCGGCAACAGGTTGACGATGTACGCCTTGAAGAACGGGCCCGACCCGACCGCGTCACCCAGTGCCATGGCGTACTGGCTGAGTCGCTTGACGGCCTCCTGCAACCGCTCCTTGCGGTTGTCGAGCATCGTCACGACACCGTTGAGCTTGTCCAGCGCCGGCCGCAGCTGCGTCTTGTTCTCCGCGATCAATCCCTTCAACTGCTGGGAGACCGCAGACAGGCTGTTCCACAGCCGGCTCACCGCGGCGCTCTGCGAACGCAGTTGCACCAGAAGCGCATTGGTGTTCTTGACCAGGCTGACCACCTGGTCGCTGCGCTTGGCCAGCACCGTCGTCGCCTTCGAGGCGTTTTCCAGCAGGCCGCGCAGTTGTGCGTCCCGGTCGTTCAGCGTCTTGGAGAACCGCGCGATGCCGTTGACCGCGTCCCGCAGGTCCGGAGCGGTGTTCGCGAACGCCTCCGAGACCGTGGCCAGCGAGTCCGACAGCTGATGGGTGTCCAGGCCGCTGATCGCATTGGTCACGTCACCGAGTGCGTCCGGCAGCTGGTACGCCGACACGGTCCGCTCGAGCGGGATGGTGCCCTTGAGGTCGCCGTCGCCCTTGGGAACGACTTCGAGCATCTTGCTGCCCAGCAGCCCCTTGGTCTTGATCGCGGCCTCGGTGCGCTCCCCGAGGTGCACGTCGTCGTCGACGGTGAACTTGATCAGCACGCGCGGGCCGTCGAGGTCGATGCTCGCGACCCGGCCGGCCGGAAAGCCCGAGATGTCCACGGGCGCACCGGTATGCAGGCCGCTGGCGTCTTCGAAGTACCCGGAGTACGTGGTCGTGCCACTGACGAACGGAATCTTCTGGAACAGCAGCGCGACGGTGGCGACCACCACGACGGCGCTGATGCCTATCGCGCCCAGGGCGAAATGACTTCGCTCGGCAAAAGGTTTCATCTGGGTGTGCACCGTCCCGTGCTCTGTCCGGCCACCTTCACGTAAACCGGTTGTCCGCCTTTGCCGTTGAGTTTGAGCACCGCGTCGCAGAGGTAGAAGCTGAAGAAGTCGCCGTAGATGCCCTGCCGGGTCAGCGCCTTGTACTTGTCCGGCAGGGTGTTGATGAAGTTGTCGAAGTAGTCGTGGTCGGCGAGCACGAGTCCGGCGGTCCGGTCCACTTCATGGACTGTCTTGACCAGCGGCGGCCGGGCCTCGGTCAGCAGGCCGGCAATCGAGTTGGCCGCTGCATCGGTGTAGGCCACGGCATTCGAGACGTCGGTCTTGCGTTGTGCCAGGCGGTCGACCAACTGCGACAGTGACACCACGGCCTTGTCGAGCTTGTCGCTCTTGCCGCCGAAGGAACTGAGCACGGTGTTCAGGTTGGTGACGACCTGCCCGATCAACTGGTCGCGGTCGGCCAGGGTGTTGGTGACCACCGCGGCCTGTGCCAGGAACGACCCGATCGACGGCCCCTGCCCCTGCAGCGCCTGGATCAGCTGCCCACTGAGATCGTTGATCTTGTCGGGGCTCAGTGCCGAGAACAACGGACGGAAACCACCGATGACGGCATCGAGATCCAGCGCCGGCTGGGTCCGGTCGACGGGGATGGTGTCCCCCGCGTTGAGCTTCTTGGTGCCGCCGGCACCTTCCTCGAGCGCCAGGAACCGGTCGCCGACGACGTTGTCGTACCGGATCACGGCACGGCTGCCCTCGGTCAGTACGACGGAACTGTCCGCGGTGAACTCGACCGTCACCGTGGAATCGCGGTTGATCGACACGTTCTTGACCTGGCCGACCTCCACGCCCGCGATGCGAACGTGACTGTCCTTCTTCATGTTCGAGACGTTGACGAAGCGGGCGAAGTAGGTGTGCCCGTCATCGAACCGCAGGTCGGCGAAGACCGCCCAGAGGGCGACGGTGCCGAGCAGACATACCGACAGGAAGACGGACAGGCGCAGGAGCGTGCCCTTAAGGTTCTCCACGACTTCCCTCCTGTCTCGGTCGTTGATTGGTCATCACGGTCAGTTCCCGCCCGCCTCGGCGGGCAACGCCGGGGCTTCGGCCGGCAGTGGCGGGGCCTGCGCGGGCGCCGGTGCCGACTGCGGTTGAGCGTCAGCGGGATTCGGCGGCGCGGGCGGCACGCCGGGCCACAGCGGCACCCCGCCGGGTCCGTACAGCGGTGCGCCGTAGGGCGGCGCGCCGGGGTACGGGATCGGGCCGGGAGCGGGCCCGGGCAGGCACTGCCGGATGCTCGGCGTCTGCGGCACTGCGCGGGTGCTCTGGAACCACTGGCCCCAGCAGGGGCTGCCGATGCCCGGGTTCGGCCGGATGTCGAGCCCGGTGCCCCAGCCCGTGTTGGTGATCAGTTGCCGCACTGGGAAGTTCTTGGCGACGTCGGGCAGCGAGCCACAGCCGGGCTTCCCGCCGGGACCACCCTTGGCCGCGTTGATCGGCAGGTTGTCGGGGAACACGTACGGGTTCTTGCCGGGCAGCAGCGTCGCATCGAGGATCAGCGAGCGTCCGTCGGCCCCGCCGAACACGCCCCACGCGCCGGTGTCGAGGAACTTCTTGGTGCCCTCCAGCCAGCACGTGTATCCGGGGCTGTACTTGAGCAGCAGGCTCGTCGTGGGTTCCAGCCCGTTGATGGCGTCGACGAGGTTGTCCCGGTTCGGCCCCAGCAGATCCGTTCCGGCCTCGGAGAATCCGATGACGTTCATCAGCAGGCTGTCGAGTGCCGTGGCCTTGCCCGTCACCGTGCTGCTGGTGGTACTGGCGGCGTTGAGGATCTTCACGATGTCGTCGGCAGCCGCACCGTAGGTGTCACTGAACTGCTTGAACGACCGCCAGTCGTCACGAATCTTGTCCGAGCGCGCGTTGAGCGCCGTCAGCACCTCGTTGAGATCGGTTGTGGCCTGGCCCATTCGCTCACCCTGGCCACGGACGCCTTCGGCGACGGCGCTGAGCACCGAGTTCAGCTTCGCCGGGTCCACCATGTCGAGCAGGTTGACGATGTTCTCGAAGACGGTGTCGACCTCGGTCGTCGTGTGTTCGGAGTGCAGCACCGCACCGGCGGCCAGCCGGGTGCCGCTGGGCGACGAGGGATAAACCAGATCGACGAACTTGGCGCCGAACGCCGTTGTGACACTCACCTGCGCACCGACATTGGCGGGGATGTACTTCACCTGGTCCGGGTCCAGCTTGAGCTGCAGGGTCGCCCCCGACTGACCCACATCGATCTGGCTGACCCGGCCCACCAGCACGCCGCGCATCTTGACCTTGGCGTTGGTCTCCAGCACCAGGCCCGCCCGGTCCGCCATGACCGTCACGGGCACATACGGTTTCGCGGCACCGGTGAAGATGACCGTAGTCACCACCATGAACAGCACCACAGCCGTGATCAGGATCAGGGCCCACCACGAGTTCGAGATCCGGCGATCTCCCTTGCGCGCTTCCACCGGCTAACCCGCCATGTTGAAGTTGCCGGACTGGCCGTAGATGGCCAGTGAGATGAACACGATCTCGACGGCCGCGATCACCATCGACAGGCGCACCGCACGGCCGACCGCCTCACCCACGCCGGCGGGACCGCCGGATGCGGCGAAGCCGAAGTACGTGTGCACCAACATGATCACGACGGTGATGGCGACGCATTGGACGAACGACCAGATGAGGTCGGTCGGGTTGAGGAACGTGTTGAAGTAGTGGTCGTACACACCGGCGCCCTGCCCGTAGACGGTCGTGGTGCCCATGCGCGCGGCGAAGAACGCCATCATGACGGCGACGCAGTACAGCGGGATCACCACGACCACCGCGGCCAGGACCCGGGTCGACGCGAGGTAGGTGATGCTGCGGATGCCGATCACCTCGAGGGCGTCGATCTCTTCGTTGATCCGCATGGCACCGATCTGCGCGGTGGCGCCGGCGCCGATGGTGGCCGACAGCGCCACGGCGGTGGTCGCCGGCACGATCATCCGCACATTGAGGAACGCCGAAGCGAACCCGGTGAGCGCCTCGAAGCCCACGGAGGAGAACTGGTTGTAGCCCTGGATCGCCACGAGGGCACCCGTCGTCATCGTCAGGAAGCCGACGATCGCGACCGTGCCACCGACGACGACGAGCGCGCCGGTGCCCAAACCTGTTGCGGCGATGAGCCGTAGCAGCTCCGCACGGTAGTTGACGACGGCATCGGGAATCGACCCGATGGTGTGCGAATAGAAGGCACCCTGCTCGCCGATGCGATTCCAGCGCGCGGCCGAGGTCTTGGCCAGTTTGTCGAGCCGCGGGAATCTGCGGCTGGGGACGTCGACAGTCATCTCTCCCTCACGACACCGTGTACTGGATCGCGACCGCGGTCACGATGACGTTGATGGCGAACAGCACCATGAAGGTGAAGACCACGGTCTCGTTGACGGCGTTCCCCACACCCGCGGGGCCGCCGCGCACGGAAGTGCCCTTGTAACAAGCGATCAGGCCGGCCGCCATGCCGAACAGCGTCGCCTTGATGAGCGCGACGATGATGTCGCCCGGTCCGGTCAGCAGGTTCAGGCCGCCGACGAACGCACCCGGTGACACGTGCTGCACGGTGGTGCAGAACAGGAAAGCACCGGTCAGGCCGACGAGGATCACCGTCGCCGACAGCGCCAGCGCCACCGTGGTGGCGGCCAGCACGCGGGGCACCACAAGCGAACGGATGGGGTTGATGCCCATCACGCGCAGCGCGTCGAGTTCTTCGCGGATGGTCCGCGCCCCGAGGTCGGCGCACATCGCCGTCGCGCCGGCCCCCGACACCACCAGCACCGTGACGATGGGGCCGATCTGGTTGACCGTGCCGATCGCCGCGCCGGTGCCGGAGAAGTCGGCTGCGCCGAATTCGGTCAGCAGAATGTTGAACGTGAATGTCAGCAGCACCGCGAAGGGCATCGTGAGCAGCAGCGCGGGCAGGACGGACACACGTGCGACGAACCACGTCTGCATGACGTATTCATGCCATGCGAACGGCGGTTGAAACATTTGCACAAAAGTGTCGAACGTCATCGCGAAGAAGCCGCCCAGTGAAGTAACCGGCTTCGCCGCTGTGCGAGCAATCGTCACCATTTGCCGCCCGCACTTTCCAACCATTGCGCCGAATCCACTACGTATGGTCGATAAGCGATCGCTGCGGCCAACATGGGTGGAGACGCTATCAATGCAGGTCAGCCATCAGCCACCTCCAGATGGAGGGATTCAGGCCTGTGAGTTGTCCCCCACCGGGGTGATTATTGTGTTCTACATCACACAGCGCCGGAGGAACCGGAATTCCACAGCAATAGCACAGTCAAGCCATATCAGATAATTGCTGAATTCGCACCAGAACAGAAATGCAGGCCAGTTTTTTAATTCACCACAGCGGCAATATCGAAAGCGCCCCGAAAACCCGACGGAGGCCGAAAGCACGCACGGCTATCGCGCCTGTTCACCGAATCTGGACTGCGCGTCCATGTAGAGCGTGATCGCCTCCAACCGATTGGCCGCACCGATCTTGCGCAGGATGCGTTTCACGTGCGTCTTGACGGTTTCCACCGACACGACCAACCCCTCGGCGATCTCCGCATTGGAGTCGCCCCGCACCATCCTGGCGAACACCTCACGCTCGCGGTTGGACAACGCCGCCGTGACCGCATCGACCGCCGCGTCCGTCGCGAACGCGTCGTCGTCACCGCCGGCGTCCAGGCTGACGGCGGTTCCGGCGATGCGGTCGGCTTCCTCAGCCAAGCGGGCGGCGGCTCCGATGATCGATACCCGGAGTTGTTCGACCCGCGCCGAATTCAACAGCCGCTCGTAGACGAACGAATACACCGCCAGCAGCAGTCCCAGCGTATCGACGTCACCGTCGGCGATGGCACCCCGCGCGCGGAACATGTGGACCAGTGCCACCACTTTCGACTCGACGACAATGGGGGCGACCAGATAGTCCGCAGCGCCCAGTATGTCGCAGAAGCCCTCGCTGGCCGGCGCCTCATCGCCGCCGGCGTGGATGACCCGCCGGAACCGCACGCAGTCCTGTTCGGCGGCAGCGGCATTGCGCGGCACCGGTTTTCCGGTCCCGCGCGTGCCGTGCGATGTCACGGGGATGAACTTGTCGGGAGCGATGGACGACAGCACCGCACTGCTCAACCCGATGGTGTGGCAGAGCTCGGCGCACACCTGGCGCTCGAGTGCCTGCAGCGACGGCGCCGCTTTCAACCGCCGGATGCTGTCGATCACCGAGCGCGCGGTGGCACCGGAGTCGTCACCGCTGATCAGGCGCGCCTCGACCTGCGCCTGCAACGACGCCATCAGCAGCCGCTGCGCCACGGCGGGCATCAGTGCGATGCCCTCGCCGTCGTCGCCGAACAGCACTTCCTCCGTGGTCGCCGCCGAGTTGGCAATGGCCTCCTCGAGAGTGGTCGCCTTGTCCGCTCTCGGCAGGTTGAGCACGCTGCGCAGGTGTCCGTCGATCTGATTGAGCCTGGTCACCATCGCACGGCGCGTCATCGCGACGGTCCGCTCCCCACGCCGGCGTCCATCGCCAGATACATCGCGAGGGCGGCCGCGCGGTTGGTGGTGCCGAACTTCTCGGCGATGCGCTTGAGATGGGATTTGACGGTGCCCTCGGAGATCTCCAGACAGCGCGCGATGTCGCGATTGGTGGCTCCGGTCGCCACGTAGGACATGACCTCCCGCTCACGCGGGGTCAGCTCGGCCGCGACGACGGGCGCGCTCGTCGGCTGGACATCCGGCTCGCACTCGCCTGCATCCGACACGACAGCGCCACCCGGTGCGGGCCGCGTCATGAGGTGATCCATTGTGGCGCAGAGTTTGTCGACCTCGACGCGCTGCTGCGAAACCTTCTCTGCCAGAACGGCCCGCTCGTACACCACGGCCAGGCATTCGGCGAATGCCTCGAGCAGATCGAACTGATCCATGACCGTGGTGCCGGGGGCTTCGGGGAAATCGGCGTGCAGCATCCCGATCACCGCGCCGCCGACGGTGATCGGTGCCGCGAGGTAGTCCAGCCGGGCCGACGCGGTCGGGCGGGACACGACGACGCCGTGTCGCCCGCGGATCAGGGCGGCCTCTGCCTCGGTTTCCTCGAACCGGACGGGCACGCCCACCGAGAACCCATGGAAGGACAGCGATGTCGCACCGCGGCCATGCAGATGCCGCGGCAGCCAATCGTGCTCGCGGACCGTGGAGACCATGACGCGGCTGAATCCGAAGTCCCGGCACAGCAGTGTCATGGCGGCCTTGATGGTCTCCCGCGACGAGGTGCCGCGCAACGAATCGACGGCGTGGCGAATGGCAGTCACGCGCCCGGCACCATGGGCCACCGCGCGACGGCTCAGCTCACGACGGAGCCGCTGGACGCCGGCCAACACGTCTTCGGTCGCGGTGCCGGCACTGCGCTGGCGTTCGAGGCGGCGGCGGAAGCGGTCGAGTTGCCGGTCCAGCTCGTGGTATGCGCCGGGATCGCGAAGATTGCGGCCCAGCGAGTGCAGGCGGTCCGCTCCCGTCGTCGTCGCAGCGTGCCCGGCGATGAGCGTGGCCATTCACTCCCCTGCCTCGAGGTCGAAAACGGGACTGGTGCCAACATGTTCCGCGGTGTGCGCGGCCAGACGGGTCGGACCCGCGGCAGCTCTGCCCAGCTGCGACCGATGCGCGTTCAACAACCGTTTGAAATGTTGCTACGCAGATTCTGCGTGGGCGACAGCTTTCGACCTATGTCCGCAACCGACGAAAAAACCAGCGTCGCCCGCTCTGCTCTGTCCTGACACGACAAATCTGTGAGTCAGCAAACCGCCGGAGCTACAGACCGGCTTAGAGATAAGCGGTCTGATTGACCAACCGGACCGCGGAACCGCCGTCGCCGAAGAACTCCGCGATGCTCAGCGACGCCAGATCCAGGTGCAGGCGGTACAGGATGCCGGGCCCCGCATCGAGCGCCTGCCGCAGGATCGTCTTGATCGGCGTGACATGCGAGACCACGAGTACCGTCGTCGCACCGTGCTCGGCGATGATCCGGTTGCGGGCGCGGCGAATCCGGTGCGTCACCGTATCGAAGCTCTCCCCATCCGGCGGCGCTACGCTGGTGTCCCCCAGCCAGCTGCGGTGCAATTCCGGATCCCGTTCGGCCGCTTCGCGGAAGGTCAGGCCTTCCCAGGCACCGAAGTCGGTCTCGATCAGGTCGTCGTCGACGGTGACATCGAGGCCCAGCGCACTCGCCGCCGCCTTCGCGGTGTCCAGCGCCCGTTGCAGCGGCGAGCTGATCACCGCCGAGATGCCGTCGATGCCAGCGATATACGCCGCGGCCGCCGCGGCCTGCTCGCGTCCCAGTTCGGTCAGCGGCGGGTTACCCCGGCCCGAGTAGCGCCGGTGCACCGACAATTCGGTCTGCCCGTGCCGCAGCAGCAGGAACCGGGTCGGCGCGCCGACGGCACCGGTCCAACCGGGCGCGGATGGTTGTGCCGCAGCAGCTTTCGGCTCCGGCTGGGCAGCCGGCACCGACGGCGCCGACACCGACGCCGCCGCAGCATCCATGGCCTCGTTGGCCAACCGGTCGGCGTGGGAGTTCTGGGCCCGCGGAATCCACGTGTAGCTCACCCGGCCGAACCGCCGGGCGAGCGCCACCGCCTCGCGGTTCAACGGGATCAGGTCCGGATGCTTGACCTGCCAGCGGCCCGACATCTGCTCGACCACCAGCTTCGAATCCATCGACACCGCAACGTCATCGGCGTCCAGGGCGGCCGCGGCCTCCAGACCGGCGATCAGGCCCCGGTATTCGGCGACGTTGTTGGTCGCCACCCCGATCGAGGCACTGCTCTCCGCGAGCACCTCGGCCCGGTCGGCCGAAAACACCACGGCGCCATAGCCTGCGGGTCCCGGGTTGCCGCGCGACCCACCGTCGGCCTCGACCAGAACTCTCACAGACCGGTTTCTCCCGCACGGAAGTCCTTGACCCGCACCAGGATCGCCCCGCACTCGGGGCAGCGCAGCACGTCGTCGGGGGCGGCCGCCGAAACCCGGGACAGCTCACCACGATCCAGGTCGATGCGGCAGGCGCCGCAGCGGCTGCCCTGGAGCAGCCCCGCGCCGGGGCCGCCCAGCTTGCGCTGTTTCTCGTACATCTCGGCAAGTTCCGGGGACACCGAGTCCAGCAGCGCTTTGCGCCGGTCGGCCGCCACCTTGCGGGACTCGTCGATGGACACCAGCGCCTGGTCGCGCTCGACCTGCGCCGAGGTCAGATCCCCCTGCAGCGCGTCGATCAGGGCCAGTTCCTCGTTCCGCTCACCCTGCAGCTCTTCCCGACGCTCCATGATCTCCAGCTGCTGCTCCTCGAGAGCGGCCTGCCGGCGCTGCAGCGTCTCGAGCTCGTGCTGCAGTTCGGCCACCTGCTTGGCGCCGACCGAACCACTGTCCATCAGCTTCTGGTCACGGGCCTCACGCTGACGCACGGCGTCGATCTCGGACTCGAACTTGGCGATCTGCGCGTCCAAATCCTCGACGGCGATGCTCAGCGCCGCCAACCGATCGTTGGCCTCGCGGTGCTCTGCCTGCACGGCGTCGAAGCGCTGCTGCTCGACCAGGTGCGTCGACCGGTGCGTCAGGCGGGTCAGCGCGGCGTCCACTTCGGCCACCTCGAGCAACAAACGTTGTTGCGACACTTCAGCTTTCATCTTCACGTCTCTCAGCAGGTTATCTCGACGTTCCAGGGGTCGGTACGGATCTGGCTGACCCGCACCGGCAACGCATCACCGAATTGTGCACGCAAGACCCCGGCGGCCTGCTCGCACCACGGAAATTCACTCGCCCAATGCGCCACATCGACCAGCGCCACGTCCGATGCGCGGCGGTACTCGTCGGCGGGATGATGCCGCAGATCGGACGTCACGTAGACATCGACGCCCGACCGCGTCACCGCCCCCAGCAGCGAGTCGCCGGCGCCCCCGCATACCGCGACGCGTGACACCAGGGCGTCCGGATCGCCCGCTGCCCGCACCCCCCACGATGTGGTGGGCAGACCGCGCGCGACGCGGGACGCGAAGGCCGACAACGGTTCCGGCTCCGGCAACGAGCAGATGCGCCCGATCCCGACGTCCGACGGCAGCGGCGCCAGCGTGAGCACGTCGAACGCCGGTTCCTCATAGGGGTGCGCCGCGCGCATCGCCGTCAGCACCGCCCGCCGCAGCCGGGACGGCGCGATCACCTCGACGCGGTCCTCGGCGACCTGCTCGATGGCGCCGACCATGCCGATGGTCGGTGTCGCGCCCTCGTGCGGCAGGAACTGGCCTACGCCCATGGTCGCCCAGCTGCAGTGCGAGTAGTCGCCGATCTGGCCGCCACCGGCGGCGAACATCGCGTCCCGGACCGCGTCGGCATTCACGTGCGGCACGAACACGACCCATTTGTCCAGGTCAGCGCGCGCCTCGGCGGGGTCGAGCACACCCTCGACCTGCAGGCCCAGCGCCTCGGCGAGGGCGTCCGACACCCCGGGCGCGGCCGCATCGGCATTGGTGTGCGCGCTGAACAGCGCCGCGCCGCGGCGGATCAGCGAGTGGATCAGGGCGCCCTTACCGGTGTCGGCGGCCACGGTGTCGACGCCGCGCAGCAGCAGCGGATGGTGCGCCAGCAGCAGTCCGCCGTCGGGCACCGACGCGGCGACGGCCGCGGTGGCGTCGACCGCGACGGTCACCGACTCCACGACCTCCGACGGGTCACCGCACACCAGGCCCACCGAGTCCCAGCTGTGCGCGAGCGCCGGCGGGTAGGCGCGGTCCAGCGCGGCGATGACGTCACGCAGCGGCACACTCACCCGGGCACCTCCTGTAGGGCTTCGACGAGGACCGGCCATTCCGGGCGGACCGCGGCGCGCAGGTAGCCGTCGGGCAGGCCGACGAACGTGTCGCAGCGGCGCACCGCAATCCCCTTCTCCGCCAGGTGCTTCCGGGCCAGCTCGGCGTCCGGCACCGAGAACAACACGAAGGGTGCGGCACCGTCGGCCACCGCGAACCCCGCCGCCGTCAGACCCGCCGCCATCTCGGCCCGCAGGTCGGCCAACCGGCGCGCCCCGGCCCCGGCCTCGGCGACCGCGGCCGGCGTGCTGCACGCCGTCAACGCCTCCAACTGCAGCGTGCCCAGCGGCCAGTGCGGCCGCTGCGCCGTCAGCCGCGCCAGCACCTCGGGCGCGCCCAGCGCGTAGCCGACCCGCAGCCCGGCCAGCGACCACGTCTTGGTCAGGCTGCGCAGCACCACGACGTCGGGCAGCGACCGCCCGGCCAGCGACTCCGGTTCACCGGGCACCGCGTCGGCGAAGGCCTCGTCGACGACGACGATGCGACCCGGTGCCCGCAGCGCCAGAATCTCGTCGCGGCAGTGCAGGACGCCGGTCGGATTGGTGGGATTGCCCACAACCACGAGGTCCGCGTCCGCCGGCACCGCCGCGCCGGACAGCCGGAACGGCGCGGCCAGCACCACGTGCGTGACGGGCACTCCGGCGGCGTCGAAGACGGCTTGCGGCTCGGTGAACGACGGCGCGATGAGCGCCGCCAGGCTGGGCTGCAGCAACGGGAGCAGCGCAAAACCCTCGGCGCCGCCCGCCAGCAGCGCCACTTCGTCGAGGTCACGGCCGTGCCGGGCCGCCACGGCTGCGCGGGCCGCGGCCACGTCGGACGAGGCCGGATAACTGCCCAGGTCGGCCAGCCGGGCCGCGAGCCGGTCGGCCAGCCACTGCGGCGGACCGGCGCCGCGGACGTTCACCGCGAAGTCGAGCATGCCGGGCGCCACCGCCTGATCGCCGTGATAGCGCGCCCCGAGTTCCACAGGTAGACCCTAATGCGCGGCGCAGGCGGCCAGACACATCAGGGACAATGACACCGTGACCCCGCAGTTGGTGCTATTCGACCTCGACGGGACGCTGACCGACTCCGCCGAGGGCATCGTCGCCAGCTTCCGTCATGCGCTCGGCGCTGTCGGCGCCGACATCCCCGACGGTGACCTCGTGGAACGGATCGTCGGCCCGCCGATGCACGTGACGCTGGGCTCGCTGGGCCTCGGCGAGAAGGCCGCCGACGCCATCGCCGCCTACCGCGCCGACTACACCACCCGCGGCTGGTCCATGAACCGCATGTTCGACGGCATCGAGGATCTCCTGGCGGATCTGCGGGCCGCGGGAGTACGCCTGGCCGTCGCGACGTCGAAGGCCGAACCGACCGCCCGGCGCATCGTCGAGCACTTCGGTATCCACGAGCACTTCGAGGTCGTCGCCGGCGCCAGCGTGGACGGCACCCGGTCAGCCAAGGCCGATGTCGTCGCCCATGCCCTCGCCCAGCTGGCCCCGGTACCCGAACAGGTGCTGATGGTCGGCGACCGGTCGCACGACGTGCATGGCGCCGCGCACCACGGCATCGACACCGTCGTCGTCGACTGGGGTTACGGCGCAACCGATTTCGCCGACGATTCGACGGTCCGGCGGGTCGCCACCGTCGCCGAGCTACGGGAGGTGCTGGGTGTCTGACCCCGTGCACGTGACGTTCATCTGTTCGGGCAACATCTGCCGGTCGCCGATGGCCGAGAAGATGTTCGCCCACCAGATCAACGAGCGCGGGCTGGCCGACCTGGTCCGGGTGACCAGCGCCGGCACCGGCGGCTGGCACGCGGGTGACCCGGCCGACAGCCGCGCCGAGCGGGTGCTGCGCGCGCACGGCTACCCCACCGCGCACGCCGCCGCGGCGATCGACGACGACCATCTCGCCGCCGACATGATCGTTCCCATGGGCCGCAACCACACCCGCATCCTGAGCGACCTGGGTGCCGACCCGGACCGGGTCCGGATGATGCGCTCGTTCGACCCGCGGTCGGGCGCCCACGCGCTCGACGTCGAAGACCCGTACTACGGCGGCATCGACGATTTCGAGGAGACCTTCGCGGTCATCGAGGCCGCGCTGCCGGGCCTGCACGACTGGGTCGACAAGCAACTCGCGGAGCGAGGCGACTGATGCGCCGGCTCGGGTTCCTGCTCCGGCCGCAGTGGCTGGCGCTGTTCGTCGCGGTGATCGCGTTCGCCTACCTGTGCTTCACGGTGCTCGCGCCGTGGCAGCTGGGCAAGAACACCCGCACCTCGCGGGAGAACAACCAGATCGCGTCGTCGCTGAACACCGAACCCGCGCCCCTCATCTCGGTCCTGCCACACCAGGATTCGTCGGCCCCGGACGCGCAGTGGCGGCGGCTGACGGCGACGGGCCACTACCGCCCCGAGGCGCAGGTGCTGGTCCGGCTGCGGACCGACGACGGCGACCCGTCGTACGAAGTGCTGACCCCGTTCGCGGTCGACGGTGGCCCGACGGTGCTGGTGAACCGCGGCTACGTCAAGCAGGGCGACGGGCCGGGCGTGCCGCCGTTCGCCGCGCCGCCGACGGGAACGGTCACGATCACCGGGCGCCTACGCGACGCCGAGCCGATCATGTCGGGCAAGGAACCGTTCAAGCAGGACGGCATCCAGCAGGTCTATTCGATCGCCCCGACGCAGATCTCGCAGCTGACCGGGGTGCCGCTGACGGCGGAGTACCTGCAGCTCGTCGACGGCCAGCCGGGCGGTCTCGGGGTCATCGCGCTCCCCCATCTGGATGCCGGCCCGTTCCTGTCGTACGGCATCCAGTGGATCGCGTTCGGCATCGTCGCACCCATCGGGCTGGGCTACTTCGTGATGGCCGAAATCCGGCAGCGCCGCCTGGAGAAGGCCCAATCCGGTTCGAGCACCGAGACTTCCGGCGGCCCCGACCCCGGCCCGAACGCTGAGGAACCGGCCGCCCCGCTCACCGCCGAGCAGAAGACCGAGCGGAAACTCGCCGACCGCTACGGCCGGCGCCGCTGATCCCGACGGCCAGCACGGCCGCCAGCGCCTGCACCCGGCGGGTCAGTCGCACCGCCCGGCGCAGATCGGCGGGCACGGGCGCGGGCCCGACGCCCAGCGTCGGCCGCATCTCGAGCCGGTGCGCGTACTGCGTTGCGCCCCCGAGCCGCACACCCAGGGCACCGGCGAACGACGCTTCCGCGACACCGGCATTGGGGCTCGGATGTTTGTGCGCGTCGGCACGCCAGGCGCGCCACGCCGCGGCGGGCCGACCGGAGGCCGCCATGACGCACAGCCCCGTCACGCGCGCCGGCACGTAGTTGAGGACGTCGTCGAATCGTGCTGCCGCCCAACCGAACCGGGTGTAGCGCGGGTTGCGGTGACCGATCATCGCGTCGAGGGTGTTGGCGCCGCGGTACACCAGCAGCCCCGGCACCCCGGCGACCGCGCCCCACAGGATCGGCGCGACCTGCGCGTCGGACGTGTTCTCCGCAACCGATTCCAGCGCGGCGCGGGCCAGCCCGTCCGCATCGAGCGCCGACGGATCCCGGCCGCACAGGGACGGCAGTAGCTCACGGGCCGAGGCCACGTCGCCGCGGTCCAGTCGCGCCGCCATGTCGGCGCCGGTGCGGGCCAGCGACGTGCCCCCCAGCACCGTGTAGGTCGCCGCGGCAGTGACCAATGTCTTCGCCACCGGGCCGCGCGCGACGCGTTCCAGCCCGAAACCCAGCGCCCCCAGACCGACCAGCAGCGCGGCCGTGTGACCGGCCCCGGCCGGCCGGTTGTCGCGGTACGTGCGGCGTTCCAGGGCGGCCGCGGCCGTACCGAAGAGCGCTACCGGATGACCGCGCTGCGGATCGCCCCAGCACACATCCGCCAGGTAGCCGAGCGCCAGACCGGCCGCCCTCGGGGCGCTTCTGTCAAACACGCCGGGCAGCGTCTCACAGTGTGTTTACTCGGCAGCATGCGGCTCGGTCCACCTCGGCACCCGAAGCGGGTTGTCGACCTCATCAACCCCGCGGCGGCGCTCGCACCGGCGGCCAACGTGATCATGCAACTGGCCCTGCCCGGGGTGGGCTACGGCGTGCTGGAGAGCCCCGTGGACAGCGGCAACGTCTACAAGCACCCGTTCAAGCGCGCCCGCACCACCGGTACCTATCTGGCGGCCGCGGTGTACGGCACCGACGACGACCGCGCGCTGATCCGCCGCGAGGTGGACCGGGTGCACGCGCTGGTGCGGTCGACGGCGTCCAGCCCGGTGAAATACCACGCGTTCGACCCGAAGCTGCAGCTGTGGGTGGCGTCGTGCCTCTACCGCTACTACGTCGACCAGCACGAGTTCCTCTACGGACCGCTCAGCCCCGAGGCCGCGGACGCCGTCTATCAGGACGCCCGCACGCTGGGCACCACGCTGCAGGTCCGCGACGGCATGTGGCCGGCCGACCGCGTCGCCTTCGACGAGTACTGGAAACGCACGCTCGACGAGCTGCAGATCGACGAGCCCGTCCGCGCGCACCTGCACGGCGTGGCGTCGCTGGCGTTCCTGCCCACCCCGCTGCGGCAACTGGCGGGGCCAATCAACCTGTTCGCGACGACGGGTTTCCTGCCCGCCGAATTCCGCACCCACATGAAACTGGCGTGGACACCGAGCCAGGAGCGCTGGTTCGGCCGGCTGCTGACGGCGCTGCGCCTGGCCGACCGGGTGATTCCGCGCGACGTGTGGCTGTTCGGCTACCAGCTGTACCTGTGGGACATGCGGTCGCGCGCCCGGCGCGGAAAACCGTTGGTATGACGCAACATTCACGATCAGGAGGCATCTCATGGCGTTCGCAGCTCTGAACCATGTCGCGGTCACGGTCAGCGACATGGCGGTCAGCGGTCCCTGGTATCGCGCCCTGATCGGCGAGGATCCGGTGCTCGACGAACACACCGACGCCGGCTACCGACATCTGGTGTGGGCCTTGCCCGGCGGCACGTTGTTCGGCATCCACGAGCACGACCGCGCCATCGAGCCGGGCCCGTTCAGCGAGTTCCGGGCCGGCCTCGACCACGTCGGTTTCGGCTGCGCCTCGCGGGACGAGCTCGTCGACTGGGCCGCCAAGCTCGAAGCGCAGGGCATCACCCACGGCGGCGTGGTCGACGCGCCCTACGGCTCGGGCCTGAGCTTCCGCGACCCCGACGGCATCGCCCTGGAGTTCTTCGCGCCGCCGGGGTGATCGCGGAATGACTCAGTGGTGCTCGTGCCCGCCGCCCCCGCCACACGCGCCGTTGACGGCGGGCCGCACCATCGCGAACGTGGCCTGCAGGGCGCCGTTGCCGTCCTTGGTGCCGCGCGCACCCAGACACATCCCGGCGGCGATCGCCTTCGCGTCCGCGCCGGCGGTCTTGGTGTAGCGGGTATCGGGTGTCACCGTCACGGTGATCTGGGCGTTGTCGGCGTCGGTGACCTGGATGGTGTTGCCGTTCACCGCGGCGACCGTGCCGTTGATGCCGTGCTCGCGCTTTCCGCCCTTCTCGCCGCACTGGGCGTTGCCCGGCCGGCCGACGAGGATGTTGGCGGCCGTCACCGCGGAACCGCTGTCGTTGCCCTTCACCGGGCGGACCGCGACGCAGTCGCCGGCCGTGACGTCCGTCAGCTGACCGGGGCTGAGCTGCGTGATGCGGGTCGAAGACGTGATGTCCACGGTGCCCGGCCCGTCCTTCCCGGTGATCGACACGGCGCCGCCGGACACCGAGTTGACCAGGCCTGACAGGCGGTCTTTGCCGCCCGCGCCTGCGGGTGCGGGGGCGGCGGACGACGGCGACGAACTGGCGGTGGTCGAGCCGGCCGACGGTGTGCTCGAGGATCCGCAGGCGGCCAGGGACAGCGCGGCGAATCCCGCGAGGGCGACGACGCCGCAGCGCCGGGTACGAGACGTAGTGGACATGAGCCCACAGTGACCGGCCCAGCAATGAACCAGCTCAGATCTTGTTATGAAGATGCTGGGCGCGCGGTCAGGTCAGGAATGCGTCCAATGCGGCGAACGTGTCGCCGGGGTTCTCCTCCGCGAGGTAGTGGCCGGCGTCGATGCCCTGGCCGCGAACGTCCCTGGCGTACTGCCGCCACACTTCGACCGGTTCGTACAGCTGACCGACGACGCCGCGTGCGCCCCACAGGATCAGCAACGGGCACTCGACCTTTCGTCCTTCGTCGGCGGTGTCGTGCACCAGATCGATGCTCGCCGCGGCCCGGTAGTCCTCGCACATGGCGTGAATGGCTTCCGGGGTGGCGAAGCAGCGCTCGTACTCGGCCATGGCCGCGGGGTCGTAGAATTCGCCGCCGCCGAAAGCCCCGAGGAAGGCCTTGAGCAGCACCGCGGCGGTCGGCTCGATCATCAGCTCGGGAAGTGGCGCGGGCTGGATGAAGAAGAACCAGTGGAAGTACGCGGTGGCCAGGGCCCGGTCGGCATGGTCGTAGACGTACTTGGTGGGGACGATGTCGAGCAGCGCGGCCCGGGTGACGGCCGCGGGATGGTCGAGCACCATCCGGTGCGTCACGCGCGCACCGCGATCGTGGGCGACCACGTCGAAGGTGTTGTGCCCCAACTGGTTCATGACCGCGACCTGGTCGGCCGCCATCGTCCGGAAGCTGTAGTCGGCGTGGTCACCGCCGCCGGGTGGTTTCGAGCTGTCGCCGTACCCGCGCAGGTCCGTCGCGACGACGGTGAAGCGCTCGGCCAATCGGGGCGCGAGGTGGTGCCACATCACGTGCGACTGCGGTGCGCCGTGGAGCAGCAGCAGCGGCGGACCCGAGCCGCCGATGACGGCCTGGATTTCGACGCCGTTGACGGCCAGCCGCTCGTCGGTGAATCCCGGGAAGAATCCCATCAGTCGAAGACGTCCGGCTGGCTCGCGACGATCTGCTCCCACAGCGGCCGGAACTGGAACCAGGCGACCATGTCGCTGCCGATCTGGCTGTGTACCAGTTTGGCGGTGTCGTGGTCGATGACGGTCGGCGTCCCGGCAGCCATCGCCAGCAGTTGTGCCTGACACGACCGCTCCATCGTGACGAACCACCAGGCGGCCGCCGAGACCGAGGTGCCGACGGTGATCAATCCGTGGTTGCGCAGGATGGCCGCCTTGTTGCCGCCGATTGCCGCGGCGATGTTCTTGCCCTCTTCTTCCGCGAGAACCACGCCACGGTAATCGAGATACAGGCCGTGGTCTTCGTAGAAGGGACAGGCGTCCTGTGTGAGGGGCTCGAGCGGGATGCCGAGGGCCGAGAACGACTTGCCGTACAGCGAGTGCGTGTGGGCGGCGGCGACCGCATCGGGCCGGGCGTTGTGCACCTGCGCGTGGATCGTGAACGCGGCTGCGTTGACCGGCCGCGTGCCGTGCACGACGTGGCCCTGATGGTCGACGCAGATGAGGTCGCTGACGCGAATGTGGTTGAAGCTCATGCCAAACGGGTTGACCCAGAACAGATCCGGGTTTTCCGGGTCGCGGGCGGTCATGTGGCCGGCGACGCCCTCGGAGAATCCCAACTTGCCGAACACCCGGAACGCGATGGCGAGGTCGCGCTTACGCTGCTCGCGTTCCTCCTCGACCGAGAGGCCCATGGGTGGCAGGGGTAGGTCGCACGGATCGGGCAGGGGGCCCAGCGCGCGCTCCAACAGTTCCCGCATCTCGTCGCTGATCGTGCTGACGTCCATCTCCCGGCCTTCCTCTGCGGCTGCCGAGCACAGCATCACACGTCAGGCCGGTTGGGGAAAGAGATGATTTGCTGGCATTCATCTCGGTGAACTCGTCCGGCCGGTGCCGGCCGGACCCGGGGACACCGACCGACGGACCGGTCGTCGCCGGCGCCGCCTGCACACGCCCGCGAAGGTGCGTGAATCGGTTTATGCGGCAATACGTTTGGCGAATGCGCGCAAACCGGCACGCAACTGCCGAAGCGGGGATATGGTCGAAACGTAGTCATGTGAGCCAGGACGCGGGGGTGCGTTCGTTCCTCGATACGTGTTGGATGCCGGACCGGCCCTCGCGTCAGTTTGTGGCGTCTGCACAACCCGAGGAGCTGCCATGAGCACAGCGGCCGAGCGCGCAGCCCAACTGGGCTTGGTGTCCCGCCTGAAATCGTCCTATCCCGAGCTGCCCGACGCTCCCTACCCCGACATGCTGGACCCCGCCCGCATCCAGGCGTACCTCAAGCCCGTGCACGACGTCGGCGGTGAGCCCGATGCGCCCATGGAGTACGTCAACAAGCAGTACGAACTGTGGGAACACATGACGTACGTCATCTGCGAGGTGCTGGCCTGGCGCGGCATCTGGCTGTCGGAGGAGCGGCGCCGCATCGGCAACGTCGACGTCGGCCGCGCGGAATACCTCGGTCTTCCCTATTACGGCCGCTGGCTGCTGTCGGTCGCCCGGGTCCTGGTCGAGAAGCACCACATCAGCCTCGGCGAACTCATGGAGCGAATGGCCGAGGTCAAGGCGCGCTACGAGGGCGGACTCGACGGCAAGACCCTCGAAGCCACGCCCAGATCCGAAGGCGACGGCGCGAACATCAAGCGCAACAAGCACCACATCGAAGCCGTCGGCATCGGCGATCCGCAGATCTACGCCGGCAAGGCCGGGACACCGAAGTTCAAAGTCGGTGACGCCGTGCGGGTGCTCGAGTTGCCGGTGATCTTCTACACCCGCACCCCGGAGTACGTGCGCGGCGCGACCGGCAAGATCGCCGTACTCGCCTACGAGAGCCCGGCGCCAGAGGACGAAACCTGGGACATCCCCGAGGCGCCGCCCGAGTGGTTCTACGTCGTCGAGTTCAACCAGTCCGAGCTGTGGCACGACTACACCGGCACCAAGCAGGACACCTTGCGCACCGAAATCCCCGAACGCTGGCTGGAAGCGGCCACCTAGCTCGAATCACCCTTGCCAGAAAGGATTTGCATGTCTGATCAGGGCTCCGATCACCACCACGATCATGACCACGATCACGCCCGCACCGTGAAGCCCATGGTCGACGAGATCACCGACTTCGAGGTCCTCGAGATCGCGTTGCGCGAATTGTGCATCGAGAAAGGCATTTTCACCGCCGAGGAGCATCGGCGGTTCACCGAGTTCGCCGAGCAGATCGGGCCCACCCCGGCGGCCCGGCTCGTCGCACGGGCGTGGCTCGATCCCGAGTTCGCCGAACTCGCCGTCAATGATTCACTGGCCGCCAGCAAGGCCGTCGGCGTCGACTGGCTGGAACCCACCGGCTTCGGCACGCCAAGCGATTTCGTGGCGTTCCAGATCCTCGCCGATACCCCGACGGTGCATCACGTCATCGTCTGCGCGCTGTGCTCGTGCTATCCCCGGCCGATCCTGGGGAACTCACCGGAGTGGTACCGCACGCCCAATTACCGGCGGCGCCTGGTGCGTTGGCCCCGTCAGGTGCTGGCCGAGTTCGGGCTCTACCTCCCCGACGACATCGAGGTCCGCGTCGAGGACTCCAACCAGAAGCACCGCTTCATGGTGATGCCGATGCGCCCGGAGGGCACCGATGGGTGGACCGAAGATCAACTGGCCGAGATCATCACGCGCGACTGCCTGATCGGCGTGGCACTGCCCAAGCCGGGCGTCACCACCAACGCAATCGTGACGACGCGGCCGGCCATGCACCCGGGGACGGCCGGATGAGCGACATCGCCCCGCTGCGGGACATCGTGGCGCGCGACCAGGTCTGGTCACGCATGGCCGCCAAGTGGGGCGTCGAAAACCCCGTTCCCCCATGGAAAACCAGCCTCGACGGCCTGTGCGACGCACTGGACCATTCGGCCTGTGATACCGAGGTGCTCAGCTTCAAGGAGCGCCGCGACGAGGAGGACGCCCTCTCCGCCACGGTGTATGCGGGCCTGCCGTACCCCGAGAGCCAGTTGGTCTCGCTCGCCCACTCGCTCGTCGCCCGCGGCGTCATCAGCGAAGCCGAGTTGCAGGAGCGGCTCGAGAGCGTCCGCGCGCGCCTGGAGGCAGGCTGATCACCGTCGCAGCGAGGGCACGAGCATCGGCACGCGCGCACGATAGGTGCGGTACTGATCACCCAGCACGGCGATCAGGTCACGTTCCTCGAGCTGGATCGCAACGAGGATGTACGCGGTCGTCGTGACTGCGAACAACAGATGCCCAGCTGTCATGGTCGGCGTGGCCCAGAAGGCGATGACGAATCCGAGCATCAGCGGGTGCCGCACCAGGCGGTAGAGCAGCACCGTGCGAAAACCCTTGTCCGCATGGACCTTAGACTGCCACGCGAGCACCACTTGGCGGACACCGAAAAGCTCGAAATGGTCGATCATGAAGGTGGAGGCGAGGACCGTCATCCAGCCCACGGTCGCCAGTGCGTACAGCGCCACGGCGACCGGTTCGGAGTTCACCTGCCACACCACGGTGTCGATCGAGCGCCATTGCCAGAACACCAGGGCGAGCGCGGCAGACGCGCAGAGCACATAGGTGCTCCGCTCGATGGCCACCGGCACGAAACGGGTCCACCACCGTTTGAAGGCCGGCCGGGCCATCACGCTGTGCTGGACCGCGAAGACGGTCAACAAACCGAGGTCGACGATCGCCGCCTGTCCGGCCGGCGCCGGGATCGCGCGGTCGACGCTGCGCGGCACGATGACATCGGCGACGAACCACATGGCGTACACGAACACAGCGAGAAACAGCGCGTAGCTCACCGCGCCGTAAACCAGTGCGGCCGAGCGGGCGATCCGTCGGTCGGCGGGTCGCGAGGTGGGGTGACGGAGCACCGGGCAGCTGGTGATCTTCGGTCCGGCAACGACGTCCGGCGGCGGTGTGGGGCTCATGGGAATTCCTCTCGGGTGGTGCGGTTTCGTAGTCACCCGACGATCCGTCCCCGCTCTGCACCAAACGTTGCACCGCTATGAAATGCCGAGGTCAGCACGGGTTTCAGAGGGTCTACGCACCGCGTGCCGCACTGTCTGCACCGGCGGCACCAGCCGACCACCTGCGCCTTTCACGACTTCTTCAGCAGCGGGCAACGTCACCCGCGCACGGTGATGCCGACAACAACCACTGCCTGAGGAGATCAGCAATGAACGTCATCAACCACCTGGCCGGCCTGGCCGCCGTCGCGGCGACCGTCGGCCTCGGTACCGGGGCCGCCGCGGCGGCGCCCACGCAAACCGACGGTGCCACGCTCTACATCTGTCAGGACATCGGAAACCCCAGCAGCTACCGGATCACGGTCAAGGGCGCCTACCCGATGCAACAACCCGATGCGGCCGGCTACCTCATCCACATGAACGACGGCAATCATCCCGGCGGCTCCGGCCCCGGCGGGCTGCGCGTTCAGCTCAAGGCCGACGATCCCGGCAACGGCTCCGACTACGACATCGGCTACGGCTTCTACCCCACGACCCAGACCACCAGTGAGGGCTATCTGCAGGCGGGCCCCGCGGGACTCGAGTATCGGCGCGAAATGGTCGTGCCCCGACCGAATTTCAACGAGGACTACAAACAACCCGGATCCGACGACGACGTCGACGAGGTCTACGCCGTCGCGACTTTCCGCGACGGCGGCGGCGGTGAACGTCGTGCCGTGACGCAGGTCATCACACGCAATTTCGAGGTGTCCGGCATCTGCGACGGCTGCTGCCACTAACCCGAGGAATACGACAATGAACACCCACTCATGGCCGGTAAAACTCGCCGCGGCCGTTCTCGCCGTGACCGCCGCCACCGCCACACCAGCTGTCGCGGCGCCCAAGCCCAGCGGCGCAACGCTTTTCCTCTGCCCGGACTTCGGCAGGCCCGGCTACTACCGGGTGACCATCCGCGGCGTCTTCCCGATGACGCAGGCCGACGCCGAGGGCTACCTCATCCACATCGACGACAATCCCGCCAAGCCGGGCCACATGGTCTACTACCTGCAGGACGACGACGGTCACGGTCACGAGGGCGACAGCAGCATCGCCTACCTGCAAGTGCCGCACCGGCATTCGGACGCCGGCGGTTTTCTCCGGGCCGGCCCTGCCGGACTGGAATACCAGCGCGAGCTTTCGGTGCGTACCTACGACCTCGATGCCGACGGCACCAAGTGGTACGACCCCGACCGGGTCACCGGCGAAGACCTCGACGAGATCTACGCCGCGGCGACGTTCATCGACGCCGACGGCGGCGCGCGGACGCAGATCAGTCAGCAGATCACCAAGGACTTCACCGCGCCCGGCGTCTGCGACGGGTGCTGTTCCTAGGCTGCCGGTGGTGTGGGTGGTGGTTCGAAGGGTTGGTACCACCACCATTGGGCGCGCTCCCCGGTGGGGCCGGGGCAGGGCGGCACAGCAGGGCGAGCTGAGGTGGGTGGCCGCGCAAGAGATCCGCCGTCGAGCTGGCGGCCCGCAGCATCGGTCACGACCAGCCGATCAGCCGGCCCGGTGATCGTGATGACCCGCTGGTGATGCAACCGGTGATGGTACGGGCACACCAGCACCAGGTTGTGCAGCTCGGTCTCCCCGCCGTTCTCCCAATGAATGATGTGATGGGCATGCAAGCCGCGGGTCGCCCCGCACCCGGGGACCCGGCAGCAGCGGTCGCGGTGCTCCAGCGCGCGGCGCAGCCGGCGACTGATGGTGCGGGTGCTGCGGCCGACGCCGAACGGCTGCCCGTGTTTCTCGAGCCACACCTCGCAGGTGGCATCGCACAACAGCAGTTGGCGTTCCTCGTCGGTGAGCACCGACCCCAGATGCAAGGCGGCCGTGCGCTGTTCGAGGTCCGCATGCACGACGACGGTGGTGCGCTGCCCATGCGGCCGCAGTGCGACATCGCTGTCCCAACCGGCCTCGACCACGCTCATGAACGCATCCACACTGTTCGGGAACGGCGGTGCCTGCTCCGACACTTGCCCTTCGGGGTCTTCGTGGTCGCGTTTCCAGTCCGCGACCATCGCATCCTGATGCGACGCCAGCGCGGCATCGAACTTCGCCGCTTCCAGTTTCGGCAGCCGGATCTTGTACGTGACCGAGCCGTCATCATGGGTGGTCTTGGCGATCGACCGCGGCACCTCGGGCTTCGGCTCGGGCTCCGGGCGCGGTTCCAGTTTCACCGCAGTCCGCAACTGCGTGACCGTGGCGCTCTCGGCGAACTGCGCGTAATGCTCATCAGAACCCTCGCCGGCATGCTCGGCGACCACCCCAACCTGATCCAGCGACAACCGCCCCGCACGCATCGCCTCCGCGCAGCGCGGGAACTCCTCGAGCCGGTGCGCCACCGCCACCATCACTTCCGCATTGCGCGGTGAGACACCGGTTTTCCACGCCATCAACGACGCCATCGACCGCGCACCGGTGGCACCCCAGAGCCCATCCCGGTCGATCTCGGCGGCAATCTGCACCAACCGCGCATCGATCGCGTTGCGCTGACCGGTCAGCTCACCGATCTCCGCGAAGAACGCATCCATCCGCTCGCACGGCGACGACTCAACATCGAAAGCCGTTGCGCTGCTGGACATGACACCATCAAAGCAGAAGGGTACGACAAGTTTTGCGCGTCTCATATGAAGCGGCGCAGCGCTGTACGCGCGTAGTCGACGATCTCGGTGCCCCTCGGCACGGCGACGTCGACGCCGTCCAACTGGGCCACCTGGTCGGCGCTCAGCGGTGGCCGGCGGCCCGCCGCCACCGCGGCATGATGCAGCGCCGCGGCTTCGGGAAGTGCACCCACCTGGAACATGAACCGCGCTATGCAGCCCAGGTTGTCCCACTGCAGCGGAATGACTTTCGACGGTCCGGCGATCACGAACATCTCGAGTGTGACGTGGTAGCCGCGCGCTGCCGCGCGACGGTCACCGCGGGCGGCATGGATGGTCGCCGATTCCATTTCGGCCATGGCGATGAGCCAGGTGTTCTCCACGGTCGATGCCAGCTCGTGGGCATCGCTGATGATCAGCAACGCCTCGTCCGGTTGGCTGACCGACAGCGCCCGCGCCAGCGCACAACGCGCCAACGCCCGTCCTGTCGGGTTTCCGACACCGTCCGCGATCCGCACCGCTTCCCGCGCGGCCGGCAGCGCCGATTCGTTGGTCCGCATCGCCTGATACCCGAGCGAGATCCGCTCCGCCGCGAGCAGCCTTCGCAGTGGGTCGGTGCCATCGCCCGCCCCGGAGAACAGCTCCTCGAAATAGGCAGTGCTGGTGGATAAATCGCCGTCATTCATCGCGACGTCGGCTAGGACATCGGCGGGGTAGGCGAGAAATGACACGTCCGCGCCCGGCTCGCGGCCTTCGGCCAGCGCGATGATCGCCCGCGCGTGCGCGAACTCCCCGAGCACCTGATAGCCGCGGGCGACGGTGCCGACGGCCGCCGGGAACAAGGGATGGTGACGGTCGGCGGCCTGGATCGCCCGCTCCACCCAGTCCATCGGGTCATAGCCCACCCGAAGGTGGATCTCCGGCAGCGACGTGGCGAGCCGGAGTGCCAGGTCGATGTCGTGGCGCGACATCGCGAACTCGAACGCTGTCCGGAGATTATCGAAATCCGGTGCGACGAAAGTGGTTCCGGCCTTGGGTAGGACCCGCTGTACCCATGCCGCTTCGTCGCGGCCGCGCATCCCGGCCGACGCGCGCTCGGCGAGTTCGACGAAATACGTCGCGTGGCGCGACGCCACGGCGTCTGCGCTCCCGTTGTCCTGCAAGCGTTCCCGTCCGTACGCGCGCAGTGTCTCCAGGACGTCGTAGCGGGTGCCGCCGGGGCCGGTGCGCACCATGACCATCGACTTGTCGACGAGGCCCATCAGCATGTCCAACACGTCGTCGTCGGTGGTCCCGGGGTCGGCGCACACGCCGTGTACCGCATCGAGGTCGAACCCACCCGCGAACACCGACAACCGCGCGAACAACTGTTGTTCGGCCCCGGACAGCAGCCGGAACGACCAGTCGATCGTCGCGGTGACACTCTGCTGACGCGGGTGCGCGCCGCGCTTACCGCCGCTGAGCAGGCGTAACCGATCCAGTCGGCGGGCGACGTCGCCGCTCGACATGGCCCGCATCCGGGCGGCGGCCAACTCGATGGCCAATGGCACTCCGTCGAGCCGTCGGCAGATTTCCGCCACAGCGCCCGCCGGCTCGCGGTCGGGATCGAAATCGGGCCGGCTGGCCCTGGCCCGGTCGACGAACAACTCGGCGGCGTCGTCCTCAGACAACGGCTGCACCGGCACGATGCGCTCGGCTTCGACCCCGAGCGGTTCTCGACTGGTGGCCAGCACCGTCACGCCGGGACACTCATAGGTGATCCGGTCGATCAGGGTGGCCGCGGCGGTGAGCACGTGCTCGCAGTTGTCGATGACCAGCAGCAGTTTAAGCGGACGCAGATGATCGATCACCGCATCGTCGACGTCCTGTCCGTAGCCGGCCTGCACCCTCAGCGCGGCGGCCACGGCGCGGCCGATGGCCGAACCGTCGCTCAGCGGCGCCAACTCGCAAACCCACACGCCATCAACGAAATTGCGCTCTTCGCGGGCCGCGGTCTCGAGGGCAAGGCGCGTCTTGCCGACGCCGCCGACTCCAGTGAGCGTGACGACCGGCCCGTCATCGAACGCGGAGATCACGCGGCGCACGTCGTCGTCGCGACCGACGAGCCGGGTGACGCGCCGCGGCACCACCGGTTCCGCCGCCGCAGGGGCCGCCGCGGCGTGGTGCTGGACGGGCCGCGCCGGATCGCCGTCGAGGATCTGTTGCTGCACCGCCTGCAGCGCCGGGCTGGGGTCGACTCCCAATTCCTCGACGAGCCGTTCGCGCATCGCGCGGTACGTCTTGAGGGCGGCAGCCTGTCGGCCACACCGGTACTGCGCCAGCATCAGTTGTCCGGCCACCCGTTCATCGAGCGGATGCGCCTGCAGCGTCGTCGTCAGCTCGTTGAGGAACTCACCGTGGCGGCCCGCACCGAGCGCCGCGTCATTGCGGTCGAGGACCGCTGAAAACCGCTCAGCCTCAAGCGAACCCCGTACCTCGTTGGCCCACGGCGTGTCGATCGTGGCGAACGGCTCCCCGCGCCACAGCCGCAGTGCGGTGTCGAACAGGCCCGCGGCCTCAGCCGGGTTCGGTGCCGTCCGAGCCCGGCCAAGCGTGTCCCGGAACAGATGGACATCCACGGTGCGCGGATCGGCCTGCAGCGCATAGCCGGCGGGGCCCCGGACGATTTGTACGCCATCGGTCTCCGAGAACAGCTGTCGTAGTCGAGAGATATACGCCGCCAACGCATTCCGCGCTTTGTGCGGCGGCTCGTCGGCCCACACCCGGTCGATGAGCTGATCAGACGACACCGGACGGTTGACGTCGACCAGCAACGCCACCAGCACGCACCGCTGGCGTGCATGACCGACGTCGAGGCGCCGGTCATCGACCAGCACCTCGACGTCGCCGAGCACCCGAAACTCCACCGCCATCGACGTACAGCGTCCCCCAAGTTTCGGCCCGGCGCCCGGCATTCGCGGCAATCATCGCCGGGCGCCGCCCGGCGAACCTACCCGTTGCTGCCATTGCTGCCGTTGCCGTTGTTGCCCTGGCCGCCGGTACCGCCAGTACCTCGCGGGCTGCCGCCGTCACCACCGTCGCCGCCCTTGGCTGTGCCGGTCTTCGTGGTCGCGTTTCCCCCGTCGCCGCCGCGACCACCGGTACCCAACGGACCGCTGTTGCCGCCGTGACCGCCGCCGCCCGCCTTGGCCGCGCCCGAGGTCGACGATGCCGCGCCACCGGTACCGCCCGCACCGCCCCTGCCGACTTGTGAATTCGCACCGGAACCGGCGTAGCCGCCGCTGGCGCTCACCCCGGCGCCGCCACCGCCCGCACCGCCCGCGCCTCCGGTTCCCGAGAATCCACCGTCGCCGCCCGCGCCGCCGCTGCCACCGATGCCCTGGCCCTGGCTGCTCGCGCCGTTGCCGCCATCACCCCCGCGGCCGCCCGTCCCGACGAATGTCCCGGATTTGCCGCCGTGCCCGCCGGTGCCGCCGACCGCGGTACCGACGTTGGTGGCGTTGCCACCCCGACCGCCGTTGCCCCCATTGCCGGCGATGGTGCCGCCGTTCCCGCCGGAGCCGCCCGGATGGCCCATCCCGCCGTCGGCCGACGACGCGTTGGCCCCGGCGCCGCCGTCACCGCCATTCCCGAACAGCCCGGCGTTGCCGCCATTGCCCGGGCCCTGAGTTGCCGTCGCGTCACCGCCCCTGCCGCCGTTACCGAAGAGCAGTCCGCCCCGGCCGCCGTTCTGGCCTGCCGCGCCGTCGGCTCCGTTGCCGATCAACAAGCCGCCGTTCTCACCCGGCGCATCACCGTTGCTGACGAAGATGCCGATGAGCTCGCCGAGCGGGTTGCCGCCCGCGCCCGGTTGAAGTGCCGTCGGCGACCCATCTCCGACGGGCGGGCGCGATGCCACCGACGCGAGCACCGCGGGGCCGAACACGAGCGCCGTGTCGCCGGCGACTCGCACCCGTGGTTCGTTGTGCACCGGACGGCTGGCGACAACGGGAGCGCCACCGATACGCCCCGCTGACTGCCGCTGCGCCGCAACGGATTCCACTGGGGTTCGCGGCGAGGCCGGCATCGTCCGGTCCGCATCCGCCCTGGCCGGCTCCGTCACGGCGGCACGCACCGTCACCACATCGACGTGGCGCGGCAGCTCCGAAGACTCCTCGTGCGATGCGAATGACGTTGGCAGCATCGCGATTCCGATACCCAGCGCCATCGCCAGCGGACCCACCCGACCGACTGACTTCATGTCCAACACCGTCTTCTCCGTTCCTCATCAGGTCGTTGCCCGACGAAGCATCGGACGGTTCGAAGGTGCACCGGGGCCGTTGCGTGCGGCTGAAACAGTTGTGAAGGGCCGGCCGGCAAGACGGACATGGATCGCCGTTTCGCACCGCTCTGACCAGCCGATTTCAGAAATCCGTCAAAGCTGCGGCAACCGAGCGGGTGCAGTGTTCGAGACGACCGCGACGGCCGTCGTGGATGTCGGAACCAGAGATGGAGAGATCATGAAGCGCTACCTCATCGAGCGGGAGATTCCAGGGGCCAGCGAGCTGACCGAGGCCGAGTTGTCCGATATCGCGGCGAAGTCGAACGACGTCGTGGCGAACCTCGGGGTGCCCTATCGCTGGATCACCAGCTACGTGGCGGGCGACAAGATCTATTGCGTCCACGAGGCACCCGACGAGAACGCGGTCCGCGAGCACGCCCGGCGAGGTGGCTTCCCCGCCGACAAAGTCGCGGTACTGGCCAACGAATTCGGCCCGGAGTCCGCCGATACCTGATGGCGCTTTCGGCCCACAGCCGGCGCCTAGGTGCCACACTGGCGGCGGGCAGCGCAGCCCGATGACTCGAGCGGTCCGAGGAGCCTTCGCCATGCTTGCGGTAATTGCCACGATCCCGGTCGGCGGTGGTCCCACCGCGCCGGCGTCGAGTCCCAGCGGGGACCGCATCTACGTTGGCAGCACCGCCAACCCGACGATCTCCGTGATTGCCACGGTCACCAATACGGTGATCGACTCCATCGGGCCCGCACCCCTCGGACTGCAGGGCGCCCAGCAGTTGACGGTGCACCCGGACGGTACTCGGCTGTACTGCAACACCTTCGGCGCGGTGGCGGTGGTCGATGTCAACGCGAAATCCATTGCCGCCCTGATCCCTTCGGGGTGGGCGGGAATGGTGGCTGTCCATCCCGACGGCTCCACCGTCTACCTCGCGTCGGGCGGCGACGACAGTGGCACTCCTGACCCGAAGGTCATACTGATCGACGCCGCCACCAATACAGTGACGGGAAGCATCAAGGTCGACGAGGCGTATTACGTGGCCGTCAGCCCCAATGGCGCCCGACTCTACGTGGCGGGCTACGGCGCGGACACGCTAGCTGTCCTCGACACCACCAGCCACAGCGTCGTCAGCACCATCTCCGTCGGCAAGCCGGTCTCCGGACTCGTCGTCAGCCCCGACAACAGTCGCATCTACGTGATGGGCGCGGTTGAGTTCGGCGTCACCACCTGCTCGGTGACCGCGGTGGACGCCGCCACCGGTGCGATCATCGGCGGCGTCACCTTCCCGCTCGGCAAGGAACTCAGCGACATCGCCGTCGCGCCCGACGGCTCGGCGGTCTACGCCACCCAGCAGACGGGCGACGTCAACCGGATCGACACCACCACCATGACCGTGACCGACACGGTCAGCATCGGGAGTTACGCAGGGGCCGTTGCTGTTTCGCCCGACGGATCACGGATCTACGTCACCAACCGACATGCCAACACGGTGTCGGTGATCGCCCAGTTGCACGTCACGCCCGCGGACCTCCACCTGCCGGATCTGGTCGGCAAGCTGATTGGTGGCGCCGCCTCCGGCGGCAACGGCTGGCTGGTCATCGGCGACCACTTCTATCCCATCCCGCCCCGCGAGCCCGCACTACAGGCCGTTGCCCGCGCGCTCGCTCCGCACGTCGGCAAGCCCGTGCAGAACCACGAACTGGGCCAGCGCCTGCGCCGCACCCTGTCGGCCGAACCCGAGGCCCCGAAAATGGCACCCGGCAGCTTCCACCCCGACGAGCACCGCCCGCAGCACTGAGCGCGGCCGGATCCCGGCACGAACATTGCGATTGCCCAGCACCGAGACAATTTTGTCGATACCGTCAATATTGCTTGAGTTCCACTCTCGGTCAGGAGCTTTCACATGCATACACTCACCGCCCGTCTGAGCCTGCCCACCGCCGCCGCTGTCATGGCCGCGGGCGTCATCGTCTCCGCTCCCCCGCCACCAGCATTGAGGGCCCTGCCGGCACCGATCGTCCACAGCGTCCAGGTGCCGCACATCCAGGTACCCGACATCCAGCTGACCGCCACCATCGCCGACATCCTGGAATTCCCCGCGTTCAAGCAGTGGGTCGCCAACCAGATCACCGACTTCGTGACAATCAGCGCGGGCCTGGTCAAAGCAGGCCAGGGCGTCGGGCAGACCATCGCCGCCATCCCGGGACTCGTGACCACCGTCGCGCAGCAGGTTCTGGCCCGCGACTTCGTCGGCGCGCTCGGCACCGTCGAAGCCGGCGTGATCGGCGCGGTGACCGTCATCGGCGGACCGATTCTGGTGTCCATGATCGCGCGCGACCAACGCGTGCTGGCCGTGGACCAGGCGTTGGTGCAAGCAGTCCCGGTAGCGCTGATTGGTCTCGGCACCGGTCTGCTCGGCGGATTCAACGCTTTCGCGACCTCGGCCATCATCGCCACTCAGAACGTCGTGGCGGCGCTACTGCCCATCAACATCGGCAATCTCGTCACAGCCGTCGTCGACGGCGCCAAACTCGTCGTCCAGGGCCTCAAGACCGGCGCCGCCAACGTCATCGACGGAATCGCCTTCGCGCAGAACACCATCGCCAACGCGCTCGCGACCAAGCCCGCGGCAATCGCGGCGGTCGACACGACCACGCCCACGGCGGCAGCCGGCGTCGAGGCCACCGCAATACCGAAGATCACCACCACCAAGGTCAAGCCCACGATCAAGCTTGCGCCGACAGCGGCCAAGCCAACGGTGACCGACCCCAAGGACACCAAAGACCCGACGGATCCCAAGGATTCAACGACACCCGACACCGTCTCGACGACGAAGCACGACACCGACTCCGGTACCAAACCCGACACCAAACCCGACACCACCGGAGCGGCAACCGACACGAACGCCGGCGCTGGAACGTCGGACACCGGCAGTAAGGCCGAGAAGCAGACCGCCCCGAAGAAGCCGAAGTCCAAGTTCGGCAAGAAGACCCAGGGCAAGAAGGCCGCGGCGACGTCGCAGGCCGCCGCCTGACGCCCAGCACATCGGGAGGTAACTCACAGCGGACCTCAGCAACGCGAAATCCGCACTGGTTCAACGATATCCGCGCCTCAAGGTGAACGGCGGGTCGGCCGCCGTTCACCTTGAGTTCGCACACCGTCCCTATCATCCGCCCCTACTGCCGTCGCAGCCGTGGACGCGCCGAGAGCGCGCCCCGGCGCACGAAAGCAACAGGAGCACAAGGTGATCGACACACTGGATATCGCGCTGCGGATCGGCGCCGGCCTGGGCCTCGGCGCAGCGATCGGGCTGGAACGCCAGTGGCGGTCCCGCAACGCCGGGTTGCGCACCACCGCGCTGGTGAGCCTCGGCTCCGCGCTGTTCGTGATCATGGGCGGCTACACCTTCGCAGGCGAACACGCCGACCCAACCCGTGTTGCCGCCCAGGTGGCGTCCGGCATCGGCTTCCTCGGTGCCGGCGTGATCATGCAGCAGGGCGCCACGATCTCGGGGCTCAACACCGCGGCCACCCTGTGGGCCTCCGCCGCCATCGGCGCCCTGGCCGGCGGTGGACTGATGCTGCCCGCGGTGATCGGCAGCTGCGCGGTCATCGCCGCCAACATCTTCCTGCGGCCGGTCGGGCGCACGCTGGACCGTCACCGCCGCCCGGGCGCCGAAGAGTCCTCCGCCGAATACCGGTTCGAGGTGCGGTGCGCGACGAGCGCCGAACTCCACATCCGGAGCCTCATCTTCGACGCCATCTCGCACCCCAACCTGACGGTGCGCTCCATCTCTGCCGTCGACTTACCCGATGACGAAGGAGTCCGCATCACGGCCACCGTCATCGCCGACGAGCGAGACGACCACCGCATCGAAGCGGCCCTCGCCGATGTCATCAAGGCACCTGCCGTCACCGCGGTGCGGTGGAGTGCCGACGACATGAGCCCGGTCGACTAGTAAGCCGCTACCTGGGGAAAGTTGGTGGGCGCGGACGGTATCGAACCGCCGACCGCTGGTGTGTAAAACCAGAGCTCTACCACTGAGCTACGCGCCCCGCCCCGGGCACGCTACACGCCGATGGCGGGTCAGGGAAAATCAGTCCAAGGCCGCCAGGGCGTCGACCCAGACCTGCTGGTCCCGCGCCTCGCCGGGCGATGTGCACTCCGCGAACCGCACGATGCCCTCCCGGTCGACCAGGAATGTGCCCCGGTCCGGGTAGCCCGAAACCTCGTTGAAAACCCCGTACAGCTGGGACACCGCGCCGTGCGGCCAGAAGTCGCACAGGATCGGGAACTCGAAGCCCGATTCCCGCGCCCACACCTTGTGAGTGGCCGGCGGCCCGACCGAGATGGTCAGCGTTTCCACCGAATCATTGCGGTACCGGGCCAGGTTTTCCTGAATCTCGCCGAGCTCCCCCGCACACACCGGGGTGAACGCCAGTGGGAAGAACACCAGCAGCACATTCCGGCCGCGCAGCGCCGACAGCGTCACGGCGCGACCGTGCTGGTCTTTGAGAGTGAAGTCCGGCGCGACGGACCCGACCTCGATCATGACTCAACCCGCGAATGCAACGTGGTGGCGGAAATCAGGCCGCTTTTCCGCCGTGTGGTTGCACTCGCGGCGACAGTGGCCCACAAACAGACAGCGGCCCACAAACAGACGGTGGCCCACGAACATCGCACAGAGCCGGGCACGTCAGACCTACGAGACCGCGGCGCCAGGGCACCGACCACCACTAGTGCCGGCCCGCGGCCTTCGACTTGGGCTGCACCAGGCGGCTGGCGATCCAGTCCCCGAGGTTGGCCGACGAGGTGACGACGAGTCCTGCGGTAGGCGCCGACTCGGCGATCTCGGCAGGCTGAACGTGGCCGTTCTTGCCGGTCTTCGGGGTGGCCACCCAGATCACGCCGTCGTCGGCCAGCGGGGTGATGGCGTCCATCAGACGGTCCACCAGGTCTCCGTCGTCATCGCGCCACCACAGCAGCACGACGTCCACGACTTCGTCGGAATCCTCGTCGAGAAGCTCTCCGCCGCACGCATCTTCGATGTCAGCGCGGATGTCGTCGTCGGTGTCCTCGTCCCAACCCAGCTCCTGGACGATCTGATCTTTGTGAATGCCCAGTCTCTGGGCGTAGTTCGGCGCGTCCGCCGCGGCCACCGGTGTCCTCCTCTAACCTGCTTGTTTGCAGCCCGTGTGTGTGGAACCCAATAGTCGCACGCGACGACGATTCATTCGACGCAAGACACATCTTTGATCGACAAGATCAGCGCACGTGTTACCCGCATGCGGTCTCGGTGGCCGACTTGGCGTTGTTGAACGAGTCGACCGCCGCATTGAAATCAGAGGTCGACGCGTTCGTGCTGATCGCCGTCGCCAGCGCCTGGGCCGCGGCTGACCAGCCGGCGAGCGCCGCCTTGAGGGTGTCGGACTGCACCGTCGTGGCGCTCTTGGTCACCGCGTCCGCGGCGTGGTGCAGTGCGTCGACCGCGGCCTGCAGCTTGGCGGCGTCGGTGCCACCGGCGTTCTCGGCGTCGACGTAGGCGTTGACCGCCTGCATCGCCGGTTTGCCGGTGTCGACGAACGTCTGGCACGCGGCCTCGGTCGCCGCTGCGGAAGCACTCGACGAACTGGAACTGGCCGACGCTGCCGCGGACAGCGACACCGAGGTGCGGTACGCCGCCGCGCCGGGCTGGTCGACCGTGGAGCTGCCTTCGACGGACTTACTGCAGCCGACGATCATCATCCCGACCATCGCCAGGGCCCCGGATACCAAAGCGGCTGCGCGAAGCCGCGACACACTAGCCGCGCTGGTCATCATCAGCTGACCGTACAGGGTCGATGCGGCAATCACAGGCATCCGAACGCGTACTCGCCGGTAGCCCACCCCAACGCCTAATCTGCGGAACGATGGGGGGACCATGGGCAGTGCCAAAAGCATCCCCAAAATCGCATACCAAGGAGTGGCAGTTGACCACTGAGTTCGTGCGCCAAGACCTGGCTCAAAACTCCAGTACCTCAGCCGAACCGGACCGGGTTCGGGTGATCCGTGATGGCGTCGCGTCGTATCTTCCCGACATCGACCCGGACGAGACCGCCGAATGGCTGGAATCGTTCGACGACCTGTTGGCTCGGTCCGGGCCCGCACGTGCGCGGTATCTGATGCTTCGGCTGTTGGAGCGCTCGCGGGAGATGCGCGTGTCCATCCCCGCGCTGACGTCCACCGACTACGTCAACACCATCCCCACCGATCTGGAGCCGTGGTTCCCCGGTGACGAAGAGGTCGAGCGCCGCTTCCGCCGCTGGATCCGCTGGAACGCCGCCATCATGGTGCACCGCGCACAGCGGCCGGGAGTCGGTGTGGGCGGCCACATTTCGACGTATGCGTCGTCGGCTTCGCTGTACGAGGTCGGCTTCAACCACTTCTTCCGCGGCAAGAACCACCCGGGCGGCGGCGACCAGATCTTCATCCAGGGCCACGCCTCCCCCGGCATCTACGCCCGCGCCTTCCTCGAGGGCCGCATCGACGAACACCGGCTGGACGGCTTCCGCCAGGAGCACTCGCATGCCGGCCTCGGCGGCGGCCTGCCGTCGTACCCGCACCCCCGCCTGATGCCCGATTTCTGGGAATTCCCCACGGTGTCAATGGGTTTGGGCCCGATGAACGCCATCTACCAGGCCCGCTTCAACCACTACCTGCACGACCGCGGGCTCAAGGACACCAGCGATCAGCACGTGTGGGCGTTCCTCGGCGACGGCGAGATGGACGAGCCCGAGAGCCGCGGCCTGATCCAGGTTGCCGCCAACGAGGCGCTCGACAACCTGACGTTCGTCGTCAACTGCAACCTGCAGCGCCTCGACGGCCCGGTCCGCGGCAACGGCAAGATCATCCAGGAGCTGGAGTCGTTCTTCCGCGGCGCCGGCTGGAACGTCATCAAGGTGGTGTGGGGCCGCGAGTGGGACGCCCTGCTGCACGCCGACAAGGACGGCGCACTGGTGAACCTGATGAACGTCACGCCCGACGGTGACTACCAGACCTACAAGGCCAATGACGGCGCGTATGTCCGCGACCACTTCTTCGGCCGCGACCCCCGCACCAAGGCGCTGGTCGACCCGATGACCGACCAGGAGATCTGGAACCTCAAGCGCGGTGGCCACGACTACCGCAAGCTGTACGCCGCCTACCGCGCGGCCATGGAGCACAAGGGCCAGCCGACCGTCATCCTCGCCAAGACCATCAAGGGCTACACCCTGGGCAGCCACTTCGAGGGCCGCAACGCGACGCACCAGATGAAGAAGCTGGCGCTCGACGACCTCAAGAAGTTCCGCGACGCGACGCGGGTGCCGATCACCGACGCCCAGCTCGAGGAGAACCCGTACCTGCCGCCCTACTACCACCCGGGCTCGGAGTCGCCGGAAATCCGGTACATGCTCGACCGGCGCCGGGCGCTCGGCGGCTTCCTGCCGGAGCGGCGCACCAAGTCCAAGCCGCTGCAGCTGCCGGGCCGCGACGTCTACAAGTCGCTCAAGAAGGGCTCGGGCAACCAGGCCGTCGCCACCACGATGGCGACGGTGCGAACCTTCAAAGAACTGTTGCGGGACAAGAACATCGGACCGCGCATCGTCCCGATCATTCCCGACGAGGCCCGCACCTTCGGCATGGACTCGTGGTTCCCGAGCCTCAAGATCTACAACCGCAACGGCCAGCTCTACACCGCCGTGGATGCGGATCTGATGTTGGCGTACAAGGAATCCGAAGTCGGCCAGATTCTGCACGAGGGCATCAACGAGGCCGGGTCGACGGCGTCGTTCACCGCGGTGTCGACGTCGTACGCCACGCACGACCTGCCGATGATCCCGATCTACATCTTCTATTCGATGTTCGGGTTCCAGCGCACCGGCGACGGCTTCTGGGCGGCCGCCGACCAGATGGGCCGCGGCTTCGTCCTCGGCGCCACAGCCGGGCGCACCACGCTCACCGGTGAGGGCCTGCAGCACGCCGACGGTCACTCGCTGCTGCTGGCCTCGACCAACCCCGCGGTGGTGGCCTACGACCCGGCGTTCGCCTACGAGATCGCGTACATCATCGAGAGCGGCCTCGAGCGCATGTACGGCGACAACCCCGAGAACGTCTACTTCTACATCACCATCTACAACGAGCCGTACGTCCAGCCGGCCGAGCCCGAGAACTTCGACCCCGAGGGCGTGCTGCGCGGCATGTACCGGTTCCGCACCGCGACGGAGAAGCGCTCCAGCACGGCGCAGATCCTGGCGTCGGGCGTCTCGATGCCCGACGCGCTGCGGGCGGCTGACATCCTGGCCGCCGACTGGGATGTGGCGGCCGACGTGTGGTCGGTGACCAGCTGGGGTGAGCTGAACCGCGACGGCGTGGCCATCGACCGGCAGGCGCTGCGCCACCCCGAACAGCAGGCCGGCGTCCCGTACGTGACCGCCCAGCTCGCGAAGACCGCGGGCCCCGTGGTCGCGGTGTCCGACTGGATGCGCGCGGTGCCCGAGCAGATCCGGCCGTGGGTGCCGAACACCTACGTCACGCTCGGCACCGACGGGTTCGGCTTCTCCGACACCCGCCCGGCGGCCCGGCGTTACTTCAACACCGACGCCGAGTCGGTGGTGGTGGCGGTGCTGGAGGCCCTGGCCCGCGACGGCGAGATCGACCCGTCGGTGGCCGTCGCGGCGGCCAAGCAGTACCGGATCGACGACGTCTCGGCCGCCGAGGTGTCGTACGCCGACACCGGCAGCGCGTAGTCCGCAGACGCTGAGATGACGGTTTCCGACAGGAACCGTCATCTCGGCGCGACCGGATTGGCAGAAGTCTCCAGAAATCAGGCGTAGCTTTTAGTCATGCCTGACAACTCGAACGGCGGTAAGCGGTTCGTTCCGCCCAAGTCGACGCTCGAAGTCCTCGAGAACGTCCCGGACACCGTGCTGCGTCGCCTCAAGCAGTACTCCGGCACCTTGGCGACGCAGGCCGTGCACGCCCTCGAAGAGCGCCTGCCGTTCTTCGCCGAGTTGGAGGCCTCGCAGCGCGCCAGTGTTCACCTGGTGGTGCAGACCGCCGTGGTCAACTTCGTCGAGTGGATGCGCGACCCGAACAGCGACGTCAGCTACACCGCGGAGGCCTTCGAGGTCGTGCCCCAGGATCTGCGGCGCCGCATCGCGCTGCGGCAGTCGGTGGAGATGGTGCGGACCACCATGGAGTTCTTCGAGGAAGTGGTGCCGCTACTGGCCCGCACCGAGGAACAGCTGACGGCACTGACCGCCGGCATCCTGCGGTACAGCCGCGACCTGGCGTTCGCTGCCGCCAGCGCGTACGCCGATCAGGCCGAGGCCCGCGGCGCCTGGGACACCCGGATGGAGGCCAATGTCGTCGACGCTGTCGTGCGTGGCGACGTCGGCACCAGCCTGCAGTCGCAGGCGGCGGCACTGAACTGGGACGCCACCGCGCCCGCCACCGTCGTGGTGGGCTACCCGCAACCCGACCGCGCCGATCTGGCCAGCGAGGACGTCCACGACGTCGCCAGCCGCAACGGTCGCGTCGCCCTGTCCGACGTCCACGGCACCTGGCTGGTGGCCATCATCTCCGGACAGATCGCCCCCACCGATCGGTTCCTGGGCGAACTGATGGGCGTGTTCGCCGACGCCCCGGTGGTCATCGGCCCGACCGCCGCCACGCTGGCAGCCGCCCATTACAGCGCCACCGAAGCCATCTCCGGCATGAATGCGGTGAGCGGCTGGACGGGTGCACCGCGCCCCGTCGCCGCGCGCGAACTGCTGCCCGAACGCGCCCTGCTCGGGGACCGCACGGCCATCGCGGCCCTGGAACTCGAGGTCGTCCGGCCGCTGGCAGACGCGGGTCCGGCGCTGACAGAGACGCTCGACGCCTACCTCGACGCCGGCGGCGCCATAGAAGCGTGCGCCCGTAAATTGTTCGTTCATCCAAACACCGTCCGGTACCGGCTGCGCCGGATCGCCGACTTCACCGGCCGCGATCCCATGGTGCCCAGGGACGCCTATGTGCTCCGAGTGGCCTCGACAGTGGGTCGATTGAGCCGTACCCCCGCTCAAGCCAACCAGCAAACGGCCTGATCAGCACAGTTACAGCAAACCTACCCGCCGGTAGCTATCGACCCCCCACTGTGATCCACATCGCAGCCAGGTCTCGCCAACGTTGCATAACGTGCGTTTTTGTAGACATTCCACAAAACTTTAAGACCAGGTTCATAATCTCTTACACGGCATAAATCCCGCTTCACAGTGTTTTCTTAATCCGTGCCTCAAACACCTGTGCTTGCGCTGCTTGCCCCCGGGCAGGGATCTCAGACGCCCGGCATGCTCACCCCATGGTTGGAGCTGGCCGGTGCGGCTGACCGTCTGGCCACCTGGTCGGAGATCAGCGGTCTCGATCTCGCCCAGCTGGGCACCACGGCGACCGCCGAGGAGATCACCGACACCGCGGTGACCCAGCCGCTGGTCGTCGCGGCCACGCTGCTCGCACACGAAGAGCTGACCAAGCGCGGCCTCCTGGCCGGCGCCACCACGATCGTGGCCGGCCACTCGGTCGGCGAGATCGCCGCCTACGCCATCGCGGGCGTCATCTCCGCCGACGAGGCCATCAAGCTCGCCGCCACCCGCGGCGCCGAGATGGCCAAGGCCTGCGCCCTGGAGCCCACCGGCATGGCCGCGGTGCTCGGCGGCGACGAGGCCGAGGTACTCGCACGTCTCGAAGCCCTGGAACTGGTCCCGGCCAACCGCAACGCGGCGGGACAGATCGTCGCGGCCGGTGCCGTCTCGGCGCTGGAGAAGCTGGCCGAGGATCCGCCGGCCAAGGCCCGCGTCCGTGTCCTGGCCACCGCCGGCGCCTTCCACACGCACTTCATGGGCTCGGCGCAGGAGCCGTACGCGGCTGCCGCGGCGACAGTCACCCCCAGCGAGCCGACCACCACCCTGCTGTCCAACGCCGACGGCCAGCCGGTCGCCGACGCCGCGGACGCCATGGCCAAGCTGGTCGCCCAGATGACCCGCCCGGTCCGCTGGGACCTGTGCTCGGAAACGATGCGGAAGCGCTTCAGTGCCGCACAGGAAGGCCAGGAAGTGACCGGCATCATCGAGTTCCCCCCGGCGGGCACCCTCACCGGTATCGCCAAGCGCGAAGTCAAGGGCGTGCCCACCTTCGCCATCAAGACCCCCGCAGATTTGGACGGACTCACCGAGTTCTGACAGGGCTGTAGGCCTGAAAAGCAACCAACCCGAATCAACCGACCCGGCACACCAAATCCGGTGTGCCGACACAACAAAAAGAAGGAGCCATCGTGGCTGCCAGTCAAGAAGAAATCATCGCCGGCCTCGCCGAGATCATCGAAGAGGTCACCGGCATCGAGCCGTCTGAGGTGACCCCCGAGAAGTCCTTCGTCGACGACCTGGACATCGACTCGCTGTCGATGGTCGAGATCGCCGTCCAGACCGAGGACAAGTACGGCGTGAAGATCCCGGACGAGGACCTGGCCGGCCTGCGCACCGTTGGTGACGTCGTCGCCTACATCCAGAAGCTCGAGGAAGAGAACCCCGAGGCTGCTGCCGCGCTGCGCGATAAGTTCAGCAAGTGACCAGGCCTTCCACGGCTAACGGAGGCTTCCCGAACGTCGTGGTGACCGCCGTGGAGGCAACCACGGCGCTCGCTGCTGACATCGAGAGCACGTGGAAGGGCCTCCTGGCAGGCGAAAGCGGCATCCGTGAGTTGACCGACGATTTCGTCACCAAGTGGGACCTTCCGGTGCGTATCGGTGGCCACCTGGTCGACGATCTCGAGGCCGAGCTCACCCGCGTCGAACTGCGCCGTAACTCGTACGTGCAGCGCATGTCGCTCGTGCTGGCGCGACGGTTGTGGAAGAACGCGGGTGCGCCCGAGGTCGATCCCGACCGTTTCGCCGTCGTGATCGGCACCGGTCTCGGTGGCGGCGAGAAGATCGTCGAAACCTACGACGCCATGAACGAGGGCGGCATCCGCAAGGTCAGCCCGCTCGCCGTTCAGATGATCATGCCCAACGGCGCGGCTGCGGTCGCCGGCTTGGAGCTGGGCGCCCGCGCCGGGGTCATCACCCCGGTGTCGGCGTGCTCGTCGGGTTCTGAGGCCATCGCCCACGGCTGGCGTCAGATCGTCATGGGCGACGCGGACTTCGCCGTCGTCGGTGGCGTGGAAGGCGGCATCGAGGCACTGCCCATCGCGGCGTTCTCGATGATGCGCGCCATGTCGACCCGCAACGACGATCCCGCGGGTGCGTCGCGGCCGTTCGACAAGGATCGTGACGGCTTCGTGTTCGGTGAAGCCGGCGCGATGATGATCATCGAGACCGAAGAGCACGCGCTGGCGCGTGGCGCCAAGCCGATCGCCCGCCTGCTGGGTGCCGGTATCACCTCGGACGCGTTCCACATGGTGGCCCCGGCAGACGGCGGCGTGCGTGCCGGTGCCGCGATGAAGCGTGCACTGGAGACCGCGGGGCTGGACGCCAAGGACATCGACCACGTCAATGCCCACGGCACTGCCACCCCGATCGGTGACACCGCCGAGGCCAATGCCATCCGCGTCGCCGGATGTCAGAACGCCGCGGTGTACGCGCCGAAGTCGGCGCTCGGCCACTCCATCGGTGCGGTCGGTGCGCTGGAGTCCGTGTTGACGGTGCTCGCGTTGCGCGACGGGGTCATCCCCCCGACGCTCAACTACGAGACGCCGGATCCCGCCATCGATCTCGATGTTGTTGCGGGCGAGCCTCGTTATGGCGACTACAAGTACGCCATCAACAACTCGTTCGGGTTCGGTGGACACAATGTCGCCCTGGCCTTTGGGCGTTATTAAGTCGAAGGGACATTGAGCAGTAATGGCAGGGGTAACCGCACAGAGGTTGTCAACGGGGAATGGTCTCCCCAATGTGGTCGTCACTGGTGTAGCCATGACGACTGCCCTGGCGACCGATGCCGAAACCACGTGGCAGAAGCTCCTTGACGGGCAGAGCGGGATCCGTCTTCTCGAAGATGACTTCATCGAGAAGTACGACCTTCCCGTCCGTATCGGTGGGCATCTGCACGAGGATTTCGACAGTGAACTGACGCGCGTCGAACTGCGTCGGCTGTCATATCTGCAGAAAATGTCGACGGTCATCGGCCGGCGAGTCTGGGAAAACGCAGGCTCGCCGGACGTTGACCCCCGACGACTGATGGTGTCGATCGGCACCGGCCTCGGCTCGACCGAGGAACTGGTCTTCGCCTACGACGGCATGCGCGAGCGCGGCCTGCGAGCGGTTTCGCCGCTGGTCGTGCAGATGTACATGCCCAACGGGGCGGCGGCCGCTGTCGGACTGGAGCGCAAGGCCAAGGCCGGGGTGTCCACCCTGATCTCGGCCTGCGCGTCCGGGTCCGAAGCCATCGCCAACGCCTGGCGCCAGCTGGTGCTGGGCGAGGCCGACGTCGCCATCACCGGCGGTGTCGAAACCAAGATCGAGGCAGTGCCGATCGCCGGGTTCGCCCAGATGCGCATCGTGCTGTCCAACACCAACGACAACCCGGCCGGTGCCTGCCGCCCGTTCGACCGCGACCGCAACGGCTTCGTGTTCGGCGAGGGTGGCGCCATGCTGGTGCTCGAGACCGAGGAACACGCCAAGGCCCGCGGCGCCAACATTCTGGCCCGCCTGATGGGCGCGAGCGTCACCTCGGACGGCTACCACATCGTGGCGCCGGACCCCAACGGTGAGCAGGCCGGCTACGCCATGACCCGGGCCATCGAACTGGCCGGGCTCGTGCCGTCCGACATCGACCACGTCAACGCGCACGCGACCGGCACCAGCGTCGGTGACGTCGCCGAGGGCGTGGCCATCAACAACGCCATGAAGGGCCACCGGCCGGCGGTGTACGCCCCCAAGTCGGCGCTGGGCCACTCGGTGGGTGCAGTTGGTGCGGTGGAGTCCATCCTCACCGTGCTCGCGCTGCGCGACGGCGTAATTCCGCCCACACTGAACCTGGACAACCTGGATCCGGAGATCGATCTGGATGTGGTCTCCAAGGCTCCGCGGCAGGGCGACTACAAGTACGCGATCAACAACTCGTTCGGGTTCGGCGGACACAACGTCGCACTCGCATTCGGCCGGTACTGAGCGACGAAGCGCATACCGCGAGATCAAGGAGATTAGAGAATGACGACCCTGGCACCTGAGGCGACGGCCGCCGAATCACTTGATCCTCGCGACCCGCTGCTGCGGCTCTCGACCTTCTTCGACCCGGGCAGCGTCAAGCCGCTGCACGAGCGCGACAAGTCGGGCGTCCTGGCCGCCTCCGGCACCGTCAACGGCGTGCACACCATCGCGTTCGCCACCGACGGCACCGTCATGGGTGGTGCCATGGGCGTTGACGGCTGCGCGCACATCGTCCGCGCCTACGACACCGCCATCGACGAGCAGGCCCCCATCGTGGGCATCTGGCACTCCGGTGGCGCCCGCCTCGCCGAGGGTGTGCGCGCGCTGCACGCGGTCGGCCAGGTCTTCGAGGCCATGATCCGGGCCTCGGGCTACATCCCGCAGATTTCGCTGGTAGTCGGCTTCGCCGCCGGTGGTGCCGCCTACGGCCCCGCCCTGACCGACGTCATCGTCATGGCCCCCGAGGGCCGCGTCTTCGTCACCGGCCCGGACGTCGTCCGCAGCGTCACCGGTGAGGACGTCGACATGGTCTCGCTCGGTGGCCCCGACACCCACCACAAGAAGTCCGGCGTGTGCCACATCGTCGCCGACGACGAACTCGACTGCTACGAGCGCGGCCGTCGCCTGGTCGGCCTGTTCAGCCAGCAGGGCCACTTCGACCGCACCAAGGCCGAGGCCGGCGACACCGACATCAAGGCCCTCATGCCCGAGTCGGCGCGTCGCGCGTACGACGTGCACCCGATCGTCGAGGCCCTGCTCGACGAGGGCGTGCCGTTCGAAGAGTTCCAGTCCAAGTGGGCGCCGTCCATCGTGGTCGGCCTGGGCCGCCTCGCCGGTCGCTCCGTCGGCGTCATCGCCAACAACCCGCTGCGTCTGGGCGGCTGCCTGAACTCCGAAAGCGCCGAGAAGGCAGCACGTTTCGTGCGGCTGTGCGACGCCTTCGGCATCCCGCTGATCGTTCTGGTCGACGTCCCCGGCTACCTGCCCGGTGTCGACCAGGAGTGGGGCGGCGTCGTGCGCCGTGGCGCCAAGCTGCTGCACGCGTTCGGTGAGGCCGTCGTCCCCCGCGTCACGCTGGTGACCCGCAAGATCTACGGCGGCGCGTACATCGCCATGAACTCGCGGTCGCTGGGCGCGACGAAGGTGTTCGCCTGGCCGGACGCCGAGGTCGCCGTCATGGGCGCCAAGGCCGCCGTCGGCATCCTGCACAAGCGCAAGCTGGCCGCCGTCGAGGACGCCGCCGAGCGTGAGGCCCTGCACGAGGAACTGGCCCTCGAGCACGAGAAGATCGCCGGTGGCGTCGACTCGGCCATCGAGATCGGCGTCGTCGACGAGAAGATCGACCCGGCCCACACCCGGTCCAAGATCACCCAGGCCCTCGCCGAGGCCCCGGCCCGCCGCGGTCGCCACAAGAACATCGCGCTGTAATCACGCGACAAACCACAAAACTGCCCCTCTCCTTAGGACGAGGGGCAGTTTTGTTTGTCCGCGATGAATTTCGCCAACCCCGGAGGTCAACACGCACATGACGCAACTGGTGAAAGTGCAGAACTTCAACGTCTCGGCGGACGGCTTCGGTGCCGGTGTCGGGCAGAGTTTCGAGCGGCCCTTCGGCCACGCCGACCCGGGCACCATGTTCGCCTGGGCCGGCGCCACCGCCAGCTGGCCCAACCGCACCGATCCGGGCGGCACCCGCGGCCTTGACGACCACCTCGTGCGCGACTTCCACCACAACATCGGCGCCGAGATCATGGGCGCGGGCAAGTTCAGCCCCTACCGCGGGCCGGCGCGGCTCGACTGGCAGGGCTGGTGGGGCGACGAACCGCCGTTCCACACCCCGGTTTTCGTGATGACGCACCACCTGCGGCCGTCGTTCACGTTGTCGGACACCACATTCCACTTCGTCGACGCGACCCCCGCCGAGGTGCTGGAACTGGCCCGAGAGGCCGCGCAGGGCAAGGACATTCGCATCGGCGGCGGGGCCACGACGGTCCGGGAGTTCCTCGACGCCGACCTGATCGACACCCTGCACATCGTGGTGTCCCCCACCGTGACGCTCGGCGAGGGCTCACGACTCTGGGAGTCCCCCGACGAGCTGCTCGACCGGTACCACTGCGACGTGGTGCCCAGCTCCAGCGGCGTCATCCACCACTTGTTCTGGCGCCGCTGAGCTTTCGGCCACTACCGCGTGGTGTAGCCGCCGTTGGCGAAGATGGTCTGGCCGGTGATCCAGTGGCCCTCGTCGGTGAGGAACACGACCAGCGGGGCGATGTCCTCGATGAGGGTCAGCCGGCCGCCCATCGCCTGCGACTTGTGGAACGCCACGCGCTCCGGGGTCTCCTGGCCGTAGAAGAACGGCGTGTCCATGGGCCCCGGACCCACGTTGTTGACGTTGATCCCGCGCGCCGCGAACTCTTTCGCGGCGGCGCGGGTGAAGTGCTCGACGGGGCTCTTGGCGCCGGCGTAGGTGCTGTAACCGTCGGTGAACGCCGCCAGCAGCGCCGTCACGATGGTGATCACCGATCCGCCGTCGTTGAGCCGGCGGCCCGCCTGCTGCAGGAAGAAGTACGCGGCCTTGGCGTTGATGTCGAACATCGAATCGTATTCGGCCTCAGTGGTTTCCACGATCGGCTTCCGCAGCACCTTGCCGACGGTGTTGATCGCGATGTCGACACCGCCGAACGCCTCGACAGCCGCGTCGAACAGCTTCTCCACGTTGCCGGGAACGGTCAGGTCGCCCTGAACCTTGATGGCCTTGGCGCCGGCGGACTCGATGGCGGCAACGGTCTGATCGGCGTCGGCCTCGGTGGCCGCGCTGTTGTAGTGCACCGCGACGTTGACGCCGCGGGCACCGAGGGTGGTGCTGATCAGGCCGCCCAGGTTCTTGGCTCCGGCGGCGACGACTGCTGTTTTACCTTCGAGATTGCTCATGTGGCCCACGCTAGCCACGGCGGACCACAATTAGAAACGAAACTTTTCTACCTATCCACAAGCAATGGTTGTAGTTAGGGTGGTCGGCATGACCAGGCCGTATCCCGATCTGCGCCGGCTGCAGCACTTCCTCGCGGTCGCCGACGCGGGCGGCTTCACCCGCGCCGCCGACCAGCTGCACCTGAGCCAGCAGGCGCTCAGCAGCTCGATCCGCCAGCTCGAAAAAGAGCTGGGCGCAACGCTTTTCGACCGGGACGGCCGCCGGGTCACCTTGACGCCGGCAGGCCGGCAGCTGCACAGCGATGCGCGCACCCTCCTGGCCGCCGCCCACACCGTCACCGACCACGTGCAGCGCGCGGCCAGCGCCGCACGGGAGAACTACGTCGTCGGCCACACGCCGGCGCTCGAGAGCGTCGAGGTGTACGCACTGCTGGAGCCGGTGATCGACGCCTACCACGACGTGTCCTTCACGTTCCGCCAGATGTTTCCGGATCAGCTGTCCCCCGCGCTGCTCGACGGCTCGATCCAGCTCGCCCTGCGCCGCGGCGTGGTGCCGGACCGCGACCTCGCCACCGCGGTGCTGGGCTATCACGCGGTGCGCGTGGCGGTGCTGAGTTCGCACCCCTTGGCGGGGCGCGACGCCGTCGACCTCACCGACCTGACCGACGAACGCATCGCACTCTGGGCACCGCCCGGCGCGTCGTACTACAGCGACCTGCTGCTCGGCGCCTGCCGCCGCGCCGGATTCGAGCCGGACTATGTCGTGAGTCGCGTACAGGGCGCGGCCACCGTGGCCGCGCCGTTGACGACGGGCGCGGTGGCGTTCGTCACGCATCCGGTGGGGCCGGTGCTGGACGGGCGGGTCACGGTCGTCGACCTCCAGCCGCCGCTGCTGCTGCCGGTGCAGGCCATGTGGCAGCGGCACACGCGCTCGCCGATCCGTGACCTGCTGCTCGCCCAGCAGGCGTAGTCAGGCGCGCGCCAGCAGCGCCTCGTCGGCAAGGTCGTCCAACTCCTTGCCCTTGGTCTCTGGCCCGAACAGATAACCGATCACGGTCAGGAGCCAGATGGCGGACAGCGCCAGATAGGGCGTCTGCACGCCGTAATGACCGATGGCCCAGCCGACGACGGTCGGCGCGGCGATCGACACGATGCGGCCGCCACCGACGGCGACACCAAAGCCGGTGCCGCGCAGCACGGTTGGGAACAGCTCGGAGATGTACGCGTCCCCGACGCCCCAGAGCCAGCCGAGGGTGGCGATGGAGATGGCACCGTAGACCTGGTATTCGGCAAGCGAATCCGACGTGGCCGCCAAGATCGCCGAACCGGCCTCGATGACGGCGCCCAGGATCGCCGAGGGCCGGCGGCCGAAGCGGTCGGCCAACGCGGTGCCGATGAAGACGAAGACGACCTGCAGCAGGAAGAACACCAGGGCGTAGCGAATCGCATCGGTGGTGGACGCGTGGAATCTCTTGACGATGTAGGTGGTCAGGAACAGCGTCGAGCCCCAGTAGCCGACCGCATTGGCGGTGTAGATCAGCCAGCCCACGACCAGCCGCCGCCGTACGCCAGGTAGCTGCCACAGCTTCGCTCGCGGAATGCCGTCGCGCTTCCGTGTCTCGTTGACCTCGGTGTAGCGCGGTGATTCCGTGATGCCCTGGCGGACAAGGAACAGGATGATGGCCGGGACGATCGCCACGATGAACGACGCCTGCCAGCCGAACCGCGGCACCAGCACCAGCGCGACGGCGGCCGCGAGGACGTAACCGAGCGAGAACAACGAGAAGATCACGCCGCCCACCCCGATCGCGCGGGTCTTGGTCGGCCACACCTCGGCGGTATAGGGGGCGCCCACCGCCAGCTCGCCGGCACCGCCCACACCGGTGAGGAAGCGCAGGCCGGTGAACGCGGCCAGATTGGTGGTGATGCCCGCCAGTGCCGTGGTGATGCCGTAGAGCAGGATCGACGCACCGAGCGTGGTCTTGCGGCCCCACCGGTCGGCGGCGATACCGAAACCGATGGTGCCGATGGTGTAGCCGACCAGGAAGATCGACCCGATGTACCCGGCCTGGGCCTCGGTGATCTGCAGGGTCTTCTTGATCTCGGGCAGGACCAGGCCGTAGATGTTCACGGCGTAGGAGTCGAAGCCGTACCCCAGCCCCGCCGTCACCGCCACAAACAACGCCGGTTTGAACGGCTGCGACTTCCGCGGGGGCGAATCGACCTGTGTCTCTTCCAGATTCGCGGACATCTGTCGACGGTATCGGGCACCGGACGGCGTCCGAAGATTCAGAATCGCCCGGATCGCAAGTGGTTCAGATCTGCCCGTGATTGGGCGGCGCGACACCGGAGAGCTCCCACGCGCCGATGTGGTGGTACTTCCAGTCGACGGGGTCGTGCACGCTGTGGGTCCGCGCATTGCGCCAGTGCCGGTCGAGGTCGTGGCGGCGGTCGGTGCCGCTCGCGCCGGTCAACGCGAACAGCTGACTGGCGACGTCGACGGCCACGTCACTGGCGAAGGCCTTGGCCTGCGCAACCGCAATCGAGCCGTGCGCGGCGGCGTCGGGATCGGCGACATCGAGCCCGATGTCTTCGAGTTCGCCTGCGGCCCAACGTAACAGCTGGGTCGACGCGCGCGTCCGGGTGGCGAGCTGACCGAACCGCAGCAGGATGTGCGGATCGTCGCTCGCGGCCTTGGCGCCGCCGTAGCGCACCGCCTCGAAGAACGGCCGGCTGCGGGTGCGGACGAACTCGGCGGCATCGGCCAGGGCACCCTCGGCGATGCCGGCTTCGATGGCGGTGTGCACCAGCTGCGCGCGGGCACCGAGCAGTTGCGGCTTCTCGAATGCCGACCAGTAGGGCACCACCAGATCGCTGTCGACGGCGACGCCGTCGAGCGTGGTGGTGCCACTCACGGTCGAGCGCTGCCCCATGGCGGCCCAGTCCTCGTCGATCGACACCCCGGGGGCGTCACGTTCGACGAAGGCCAGCACGAGACGGTCGGCGGGATCGAGCGCGCTGACCGCCAGCCACCGCGACGTGATGGCACCGGTGCAGTAGTACTTGGTGCCGTCGAGTCGCCACCGCGCACCGTCCTTGACCAGGCGCGTCTTGAGGTCCTGGGCATGGTGACCGCCGCGCTCGGCGAGCACCGGGGCGATGCGCGCGCCGTCGACGACAGCCGGCAGGATTCGGGCCCGCTGCAGTGGTGTGCCGAGCAGGCGCAGGATGTCCACCGCCAGGTAGTGACCCTGCGGCGTCTGCGCCAGCGCGGGATCCGCGGCCGCGACGATCCTGATGACCTCGGCCAGCGTACGCGGCCCGAGCCCGTCTCCCCCGTCGTCGATCGGCACCGTGACGGCCGGCAGGCCCAGCTTGTCGAACTCGGCCACTTCGGCGCGGGGTACCGCACCGGCCCGATCACGTTCTGCCGCACCGGGCTTCACCGATGCCGCGAACTCTTCCGCGACGGCGACGACTTCGGCGTGGCTCCGGGGAGCCCGGGTGCGGGCCATGTCTCAGGAGTGCCGATCAGCGAGCAGGCCGCGCTCCGCCAGGATCGGGATGACGCCCTCGCCGAAGCTGAAGGCCTCTTCCAGATGCGGATACCCGGACAGGATGAACTCGTCGAGGCCCAGCTCGTGGTACTCGGCGATGCGGTCGGCGACCTGCTCATGACTGCCGACCAGTGCGGTGCCGGCGCCACCACGGACCAGACCGATACCGGCCCACAGGTTGGGCGAGACCTCCAGGTTGTCGGTCCGACCGCCGTGGAGGGCCGACATCCGGCGTTGCCCCTCGGACTGCGAGCTGCGCTGCACCTGCTGGGCGCGCTTGATGCTCTCGGGATCGAGGCCCGCGAGCAGTTTGTCGGCCTGCGCCCACGCCTCCTCTTCCGTGGGGCGGCTGATGACGTGCAGCCGAATCCCGAACCGCAGTTCCCCGGCAGCGCGCCGCGCTCGGCCCAGGTTCTTGACCTGGTGACGCACGGCGTCGAGCTTCTCGGCGACCTGAGCGGGCGGCTCACCCCAGGTCAGATACACGTCGGCGTGTTCGGCGGCCACTTCCAGCGCTTCGGCCGACGAGCCGCCCAGGTAGATGTCCGGCCAGGTCTCGGCCGGGATGATCGTCGCGTTCTCCACGGACAGGTGCTTGCCGGTGAAGGTGACCGGCTCGCCGGACCACAGCTGCCGGAAGATCGTGAGGAACTCGGCGGCCCGCTCGTAGCGCTCCGACTTGCCGAGGTAGTCGCCGAAGCGGCGCTGCTCGATGTCATCACCACCGGTGACGACGTTGAGCAGCAATCGGTTTCGCGAGATGCGCTGGTAGGTGGCGGCGGCCTGGGCGACCAGGGTCGGCGCCTGCAGCCCCGGCCGGAAGGCCACGAGGTACTTGAAGTGTTCGGTCCGCTGGGTCAGCGCTGCCGTGAACACCCAGGCGTCCTCACACCAGCTGCTGGTGGGGGTCAGCGCGCCGGTGAACCCGAGTTTCTCCGCGGCGCCGGCCACCAGGCTGAGGTAGTCGAGGTCGGGAGCCCGATCCGCGCCGAAGGCGTCGGCCCGGCTGCCTGCGCCACCGACCGCGTTGCCGAGACTCAGGTCGGTGCGCGAGTCACCGTTGGTCGGCAGGAACCAGTGCAATGTGATTGCCATCGGTCTACCGCGAGAACTCGACGCGACTGCCGTTGCGAGTGGTCGTGGTCAGAACAGGCATTTCTCAACTCCCGGGAACGTGATGCCACCACAAGAGAAGAGCAGTGGCGAATGCAGACTTCTCTCCGGAATCTAGAGCCAAGCGCCGTCACCGGGAACTGCCGTTGACTCCGATCCCGGTGCCGCGACAGGCGTGACCACCGGACGTGGCTGCGATTCCGTCAGAATCATGCTGATTCCAACACGGGTCTTGGAGCTAGATGAACTCCTGTGCCACCTCGGCGACGCGGTCGCGGTCGGCGTCGACGAGCCCGATCCGGGTCCGGCGGTCCAGGATGTCGTCGGCGGTCAGCGCGCCTTCGTGCGTGACGGCGTATTCGAATTCGGCGCGGGTGACGTCGATGCCGTCGGCCACCGGCTCGGTGGGACGCTCACACGTGGCGGCGGCGAACACGTTCGGCGCCTCGGCGCCGTAGCGCGCCACGAGCGACTCCGGCAGCGCCGCAAGACGATCCACTGACACCGGGTTCTCCGGAGCGCCGACCAGCGGCAGATTCCGGGTCCGGCACTCCCCCGCGCCGAGCCCGCGCAGCGACATCGCCCGATTCAGCACATCCTCGGCCATGTACCGGTATTCGGTGAGCTTGCCACCGATGACGCTGAGCACACCGCTGCCGGACACGACGACGGCGTGATCGCGCGACACGTCGGCGGTGTTGCCCTCGCCGGTATCGATCAATGGCCGCAGCCCCGCGTAGGCACCCAGGACGTCGTCCGGCCCCAGGCTCGTCGCCAGCGCGGTGTTGACGGTGTCGAGCAGGAACGTGATCTCGGCCGGAGTCGGTTGCGGCACATCCGGAATGGGGCCGGGCGCGTCCTCGTCGGTGAGGCCGAGGTAGACGCGGCCGAGCTGTTCGGGCATGGCGAAGACGAACCGGTTGAGCTCGCCCGGGATCGGAACCGTCAGCGCCGCAGTCGGATTGCCGAACGCCGCGGCGTCGAACACCAGGTGGGTGCCGCGGCTGGGCCGCAGCTTGATCGCGCCGTCGAGCTCACCGGCCCACACGCCGGCGGCGTTGATCACCGCGCGCGCCGTCAGATCGAAAGTTTCCCCGGTGAGTTGGTCGGTCAGCCGCACCGAGGTGCCGGTGGCGTCGGACGCCGCCACCCGGGTCAGGATGCGGGCGCCATGCTGGGCGGCGGTGCGCGCCACCGCGGTGACCAGACGGGCGTCGTCGATCAGTTGGCCATCGTAGGCGAGCAACGCGCCGTCGAGTCCGTCGCGGCGCACCGCGGGCACCAACTCCGCCGCGCGGGCCGCGTCGACCCGTCCCGACCGCGGCAGGATCGACGCCGATGTGCCGGCCAGCCGGCGCAGGCCGTCGCCGGCGATGAATCCGGTACGCACCAAAGCCCTTGAGGCCCGGTTAATCTCGGACAGCAGCGGCACGAGTTGCGGCATGGCGTGCACGAGGTGCGGGGCGTTGCGGCTCATCAGGATGCCGCGCTCGATGGCGCTGCGCCGGGCGATGCCCACGTTTCCGGTGGCCAGGTAGCGCAGGCCGCCGTGCACGAGTTTGGAACTCCACCGGCTGGTGCCGAACGCCAGGTCGTGCTTCTCGACGAGCACCGTCGACAGTCCGCGGGTCGCGGCGTCCAGCGCGATGCCCACGCCGGTGATGCCGCCGCCGATGACGACGACGTCGACGGTCTCGCCGTCCGCCAGCGCCGTCAGCTCGGCTGTGCGGCGGGCGGCGTTGAGGGCACTGCTGCTCATGGTTTCAGGTATCCGTTCAGGGAGTGCGCGAGTTCGATGTCCAGCGCGGCAACGTCGAGGACAGGCGCGACCATCTGCGCCGACTGGATGGCGGACTGGACGATCAGCAGGCACATGGCGGCGAGTTGCCTGGGGTCGCCGGGGCGGACGCTGCCGTCGGCCTGCGCCGTGGCGAGCGCGCCGGCCAGCACTTCCAGCAGGATCTGCTGGCTGGTGCCCATGCGCTGCGAGATGTAGACCATCGCCAGCGCGGGTGCGCTGCTCAGGACGGACATGATGACTTCGTCGGCGCGCAGCCGCTCCGCCATGCCGACCATGCGTTTGACGATCGCCTCGCGGTCGTCGCCAGTGACGGCAACCTCATTGAGCGCGTTGGTGATTCGTGCCGTCAGCAGCGCCGCGAGGATCGCCTGCGTGTCCGGCCAGCGCCGGTACACCGTCGGCCGGCTGACGCCGGCACGACGTGCGATCTCGGCCAACGTCACGCGATCCACGCCGAAGGCGATCACGCAATCAGCCGCAGCGTCGATGATTCGGGCATCCAGAGAATCCCGAGCTTCATCGTTACTGATTGACATCATGTGTAATACTGTAACGCATGACCGCGACACGTGACCACCTCGAACCGCCGATGAAGTGGAACGCCTGGGGTGACCCCGCTGCAGCCAAGCCCCTGTCCGACGGCATCCGCGGCCTGCTGACCGCGGCCCTGGGCATCGACGCGACGCCGGCCGACGAGCTCGAGGCCGACCAGGTCACGTTGCGCCCGTCCGCCCTGGCGGACGCCGACCGCGTTGCACTCGCGGCGATCGTCGGCGACGAGTTCTGCCGAACCGACGATCACGACCGCCTGCTGCGGGCCGGCGGCAAGTCGACACTGGACCTGTTGCGCCGCAAGGACACCGGCGAGCAGGACGCAGCGGACGCGATCCTGCTGCCCGGCTCCGAGGACGAGATCGCCCGGGTGCTCCAGTACTGCACCGAACACCGCATCGCCGTCGTCCCGTTCGGTGGTGGCACCAGTGTGGTCGGCGGACTCGACCCGATCCGGAACGGCTTCAGCGCCGTCGTATCGCTGGACCTGCGCCGCCTGGACCGGCTGGTCGGGCTCGACAAGGAATCCGGCGAGGCCGAGCTCGAGGCCGGCGTCACCGGCCCCCAGGCCGAGGAACTCCTTGGCGCCGAGGGCTTTTCGCTCGGCCACTTCCCGCAGAGCTTCGAATTCGCGACCATCGGCGGGTTCGCCGCGACGCGGTCGTCGGGGCAGAACTCGGCCGGCTACAACCGGTTCGACGACATGGTGCGCGGACTCACCGTCGTCACCCCGGCCGGCGTCCTGGACCTGGGCCGCGCCCCCGCGTCGGCAGCCGGGCCCGACCTGCGTCAGCTGATCGTCGGCTCGGAGGGCACCTTCGGCGTCATCACCCGGGTGCGGGTGCGCGTGCACCCGGTGCCCGAGACCACCCGCTACGAGGCGTGGTCCTTCCCCGACTTCGCCACCGGCGCAGCGGCTTTGCGCGCCGTCGTGCAGACCGGCACCGGCCCGACGGTCATCCGCCTGTCCGATGAGGTGGAGACCGGCATCAACCTGGCCACCACCGACAGCATCGGCGAGCAGACCATCACCGGTGGCTGCCTGGCCATCACGCTGTTCGAAGGCACGGCCGCGCACACCGAGAGCCGCCACGACGAGACGCGTGCGCTGCTGGCCGCTCAGGGTGGCACCTCGCTCGGCGAGGCCCCGGCCCGCGCGTGGCAGCACGGCCGGTTCGGCGCCCCGTATCTACGCGACTCACTGCTCACGGCCGGCGCCCTGTGCGAGACCTTGGAGACCGCGACGACGTGGTCCAACGTGCCGGCGCTGAAGGCGGCCGTCACCGAGGCCCTCACCAGCTCGCTACAGGAAAGCGGCACACCGGCTTTGGTGATGTGCCACATCTCGCACGTCTACCCCACCGGTGCCTCGCTGTACTTCACGGTCGTGGCCGGCCAGCGCGGCAACCCCATCGAGCAGTGGCGCGCGGCGAAAACCGCGGCGTCCGAGGCCATGGTGCGCTGCGGCGCCACCATCACCCACCACCACGCCGTCGGCGCCGACCACAAGCCGTGGATGACGGCCGAGGTCGGCGACCTGGGCGTCGAGGTACTGCGCGCCGTCAAGAACGTGCTCGATCCCGGCGGAATCCTCAACCCGGGCAAGCTGATCCCGTGAGAGTCACCCTGCTGACCAACCCCGCCTCGGGCCAGGGACGCGGCTCGGCGGCAGCGCAGCGCGCCGTCGTGCGGCTGCAACGCCGCGGTGTCGACGTGGTCGAGCTGATCGGGTCCGACGCCGCCCATGCCCGCCAACTGCTCGACGAGGCACTCGACCACGGCACCGACGCGGTGGTGGTGGCCGGCGGTGACGGCATCATCTCCCTTGCGCTGCAGGCACTTGCGCAGGGCGACGTGCCGCTCGGCATCATCCCGGCCGGCACCGGCAACGACCATGCCCGCGAGTTCGAGATTCCGCGCGACGACCCGGAAGCCGCCGCCGACATCATCGCGACAGGCCGCACCCGCACCATCGACCTGGGCCGGATCGAGGGCGCCGACGGCACCGTCCGCTGGTTCGGCACGGTGATGTCAGCAGGCTTCGACTCGCTGGTCACCGATCGCGCCAACCGGATGACGTGGCCGCGGGGCCGGATGCGCTACAACGCGGCCATGCTGGTCGAGCTGTCGCAGTTGCGGCTGCACACGGCGCGGGTCAGTTTCGACGGCGGTCCCGAGCAGGAAATCCCCGTGACACTGGCGACTTTCGGCAATGGCAAGAGCTATGGCGGCGGCATGCTGATCTGCCCGGGCGCCGACCTGGGCGACGGCCTGCTCGATGTCACGATGGCGGCCTCGGCGTCGCGCACCAAACTGATCCGGCTGTTCCCCACGGTGTTCAAGGGCACGCATGTCCACCTCGACGAGGTGACCACGCGGCGGGCCCGAACCGTCACCATCGACGTGCCGGGCATCAACGCCTATGCCGACGGCGAATACGTGTGCCCGCTGCCGGTGACGGTGTCCGCGGTGCCCAACGCGCTGCGGGTCCTGGTTCCGTAGTCCGGCGGTCGTCAGTCCTGCGTAGCGGCAAGCAGCGCAAGCAGATTCATCAACCGGGTGATGGCGCCGGTGACCGGCCGGGCCGGCAGTGTCGGATCGACGGCACGCTGAATCCCGAGCCCGATGCCGGCGCTGAGAAACAGGTTGCCGATGTCGTCGAAGCTGTCGATCACCCCGGCGGCGACCATCTGCTCTTCGCCGAGCCCCAAATCGACCGCGAGCGAACGCAATACGTCGACGACCATCTGAGCGGCTTCGTTGCGAAGGTCCGTGACCATCTGCCCCAACTCGGGATCGTTGCGCGACAGCACCACGAATTCGAGTTCCAGCATCGTCCAGCCCACGTCGCCGGCGGTCCGTTCCAGCCAGGCGTTCACCGCCTCGACGCGGCTCGGCACATCGGCATCCGACATCGCCAGCTCTGACATCTCGGCGAACTTCTCGCGGTGGATGGCCTCGAGCACCTCCCGGCACAGGACCGGCTTGCTGCCGAAATTCGAATACACCGCGCCCTTGCTGTAGCCGGCGTCGTCGGCGATGTCCTCGAGGCTCGTGGAGGCATAACCGTGCTCGAGAAACCGGGCCTTCGCCGCGTCGAGCAGTTCGGCACGCGTCTGTTCCTGACGCTGCACCCTGGTCAATCGCGGCATGCGTTGATATTAATGGTTTGCGATACCGGGAGTACTGGCTTTACTCGGAGAATTCGGATACCGTGAGTATTCGAACGAGCCAGCAAGGCTCCTACCAGCAGATTCGAGGCTATCGATGCAGCTAGCACGACGCGCCATGTCACTCGACGGCGCCACAGTCATCATCACCGGAGGTGCCAGGGGCATCGGCGCCAAGACCGCCGAGCTGTTCTCTCAGCACGGCGCCACCGTGTGGATCGGCGACGTCGACGCCGACATCGCCGAGCAGACGGCCCGCAAAATCCCCCGCTGTCGCAGCGCACGCCTCGATGTCACCCGGCGTGACTCCTGGGACCAGTTCGTCGGGCAGGTGGTCAAGGAGTCCGGCCGCATCGACATCCTTATCAACAACGCCGGCGTGATGCCGCTGGGCGCTTTCGAGTCCGAAGCCGAGGCCACGACCGACCTGATCCTCGACGTCAACGTCCGGGGCGTGCTCAACGGCATGCGGGCAGTGATCCCGCTGATGATCACGCGCGGCAGCGGCCACGTCGTGAACATCGCATCGATGGCGGGCATGATTCCCGTCCCGGGCATGGTGACCTACAACGCCAGCAAGTTCGCCGCCGTCGGGGCGTCGCTGGCGGCGAGAACCGAATACGCCGGAACGGGCGTCACCGTGTGCGCGGTGCTGCCGTCAGCAGTCCGCACCGAACTGTCCTCCGGCGTCCAACTCGGCGGCGGCATGCCGACGGTCGACCCGGAAGATGTCGCGCAGGCGGTCCTCAAGACGTTGCGCACCAAGGCCGCCCGGACCTCGGTACCCCAATGGGTGGCACCAGGCTGGGCTCTGGTCGACGCGCTGGTGCCGGAGTTCGTCCAGCGTGCGGCACGCGCGCTCATCGACGATCGCCGCGCCCTGACCGCCCTCGACCCCGTCGGCCGTTCGGCCTACCTGGATCGGATCGAGCGGCAGTCGAAAGACCATGATGTCGAGTCGAACTCGGAAGCGCGCCGATGAAGCGGGCGCTCGTCATCGGCTGCGGCGGGACCATCGGCGGCGCCTGGATCGTCGCGGCCCTGCACGCCCTCCAGGAGTAGACCGGTTGGGACCCGCGGGAAGCCTCGGTGTTGCAGGGCACCTCGGCGGGCGCCGAGATCGTCACGATGCTCGGCGGCGGCGCGTCCGTCGACGACCTGGTCGCGATGCACCGCGGCACCAGTACCGACGAACGTCTGCGCCGGCACATCGAGGCGACGCCGCCGAGCCTGCCGCCGCTGCCGGCACCCCGCCTGCTCAACCCCGCACTTCTGCGCAGTCAGAACGGCCTGGCCGCGGTCACCGGCATCGCACCGACCGGCCGCGGCAACGCAGACTGGCTGCAGCACTTGGCATCTGGCTTCGCCAACAAATCGGGTTGGCTGGATCACCCGGGCGCCCGCATGGTGGCATTCGACTACCAGCGCGGCGAGCGGGTGGCTTTCGGCGCCCCCGGCGCGCCGAAAGCCACGGCGGGCGAAGCACTCCGGGCGTCATGGGGTGTCCCCGGCTGGATGCCACCGGTCCGTATCGGCGATCGCACGTTCGTCGACGGCGGCGCCGCGTCCACCGCGTCGGTCGACCTCATCAGCCCTGACGACGCCGACCTCATCTACGTCATCACGCCGATGGCCTCCGAAAGCGGCGTTCGCGCACCGGGGTTGGGCGGCATCCTCGAACACCGACTGCTGCGCCGCCCGATGTCCACCGTGCTGGATGCCGAAGTCGCCACCGCCCGGGCCCGCGGCATCGAGGTCGTCGTGATCCAACCGGACGCCGACGATCTGGCCGGCCTGGGTGCCAACTTCATGCTGCGCGGCAAGCGGCGCGCGGCGTTCGAATCCGCCATGACCACCGCACCGAACACGGTGCGTCGAGCCTGGGAGTCCTGATGAGCACACGTGATCCGCGCATCGTCATCATCGGCGCCGGCGTCGCCGGGATCGCCTCCGCGTACACCTTCCAGCAGGCCGGGTTCACCAACTTCACCATCCTGGAGAAGGGTTCGGACGTCGGCGGGGTGTGGCACTGGAACCGCTACCCCGGGCTGACGTGTGATGTGCCGTCGCACATCTACCAGTTCGCCTTCGCGCCCAAGCCCGACTGGAGCCATATCTGGGCCGGTGGCCAGGAGATTCAGGAGTATCACCGCGACGTCGTCGAGCGCTTCGGGCTCGACAAGCACCTGCGCCTCAACACCGAGGTCACGGCGCTGCACTACAACCAGGACGAACACACCTGGACCGTCACGACCCAGAACGAGACGCTGACAGCCGATTTCGTCATCTGTGCCACGGGCGTGCTGCACCACCCCTTCACGCCGGACATCCCCGGCATGGACGCCTTCGAGGGCACCGTCGTGCACACCGCCCGGTGGGATCCCGAACTCGAGACCGCGGGCAAGCGCATCGCCGTGATCGGCACCGGGTCGACCGGCGTGCAGGTGGTTTCGGCGTTGCAGCCCACCGCCGGCAGGCTGCTGCACTTCGCGCGGTCGCCGCAGTGGATGCTGTGGGCACCGATGAAGTTGCCGCAGCTGGGTGCCGTCACCGCGCTGCTGCGCGCCATGCCGCAGCTGTATCAGGCTGTCGCCGAACGCATTCCGCTGTGGGGTTCGAGCGTTCTCGTCGACATCGTGACCAAGCCGACGTGGCGTCGCAAGCTGGTGCAGCAGTACGCCCGACTGAGCCTGCGGGCCCAGGTCCGCGACCCGAAGTTGCGTGCCGAGCTGACGCCCGACTACCAGCCGCTGTGCAAACGGCAGGTGTTGTCGGGCACGTACTACCAGGCGATCAAGGCCCCCAATGCCCAACTCGTCACCGATCGCATCGCGGAGTTCACGCCCACCGGCATCCGCACCACGGAGGGCGAGCACCACAGGATCGATATCGCCGTGCTGGCCACCGGTTTTCAGGCGCACAACTACATGCGTCCGATGCAGGTGGTGGGGCGCGACGGCGTCACCCTGGACGACGCCTGGGTCAAAGGCCCGCGCGCCTACCGGATGACCGCGATCCCCGGCTTCCCGAATCTGTTCACCGTGCTGGGCCCGAACTCACCCACGGGGTCCATCTCGCTGCAGTACACCGCGGAACTCACCGCGCGGTACATCGTGAAGTGGCTCAAGCGTTTCGAGCGTGGCGAGATCAACGAGGTCGAAGTGACCGAGGCGGCCACCGACGAATTCAACGCCGCCGCTGTCGAGGCCATGGAGCCGACGGTGTGGAACACCGGCTGCAACTCCTGGTACTTCAGCGAAGGCGGCACCATCGACCTGTGGCCGTTCGACGTCGCCACGATCACCAGCATGCTGAGCGAGCCCGAACCGGAGCACTACCGGGTCAGCTAGCCGGGGATGGATCGGCGCGTAGAACTCTATCGACCGCGAAGGTGCACGTGGATCGCGAATCTCGCCGGTTCGGCGAGCTGTGTGCACGCTCGCGTCGATGCGACAGCCGCGTGGACCGGTCGAACTAGCCGACGCCCCGGTTCAGCCAGCTGACCTCGCCGACCTCGGCGCCGCCGCCGCGATACGGCTCCAGCGCCTCGTCCCAGGCGGTGCCGAGCACGGTGTCGAGTTCAGCGGCGAGCATGTCGGCGCCGCCCTCCATCAGCGCGCGCAGCCGCTGCTCGCCGACCACGGTGTCGCCGTTGGCGCTCATCGATCCGCTCCACAGGCCCAGCGTCGGGGTGTGGCACCAGCGGTGGCCGTCGACGCCGGTGCTCGGATCCTCGGTCACCTCGAAGCGCAGCACCGACCACGACCGCAAAGCGCTGGCGAGTTGAGCTCCGGTGCCGACGGGTCCCATCCAATTGGTGATGGCGCGCAGCTGACCGGGCATGGCGGGTTGGGGCGTCCACTTGAGGTTCGCCCGCGCCGACAGAGTCGACGAAAGTGCCCACTCCACATGCGGGCATACCGCCGCGGGAGAGGCATGGATATACACCACGCCCGTCGTCGCGTCGGCGAGTTGGTTCGACGCACGCATCATCTGCTCCTTCAGCTACACGAGGGACGTCTTCCCCAACGACCTGGTGTTGCTGAAATGTTGCAGTTGTTTAGTGCGTGTCTATTGTGCCGCCTGAGACCCCTGTTGCGCTAGTCTGTCGCGCAATCTCTCAGGACGGCCACAGAATCGCACCGCGATCAGGGGCGTTGCCGACTCGGCGTCGCCGATCCCGGCAATTACCGGACACACCCAAACACCCGCGCGGAGCACCAGCGCGCCATCTATCTTCTAAGCCGTGACTGCCCTGGACCGGTTCTTCGAGATCTCCGCACGCGGCTCGACTGTCGCTGCTGAACTGCGCGGCGGCGCGGTGACCTTCATCGCGATGGCGTACATCATCGTGCTGAACCCCATCATCCTGTCGAGCACGGCAGACATCGCCGGGCACAAGCTCCCGTTCGGCCAGGTCTCGGCGGTGACATCACTGGCGGCCGGCGCCATGACGATCCTGTTCGGCGTCGTCGCCCGCCTGCCCTTCGCGTTCGCCGCCGGCCTCGGCATCAACTCGTTCCTGGCCAGCTCCGTGGTGGGCGTCCTGACGTGGCCGGAAGCCATGGGGCTGGTGGTCATCGAAGGCCTGATCATCGTCGCGATGGCCGTCACCGGCCTGCGGCGCATGATCTTCGATGCCGTGCCCATGCCTCTGAAACTGGCCATCACCGCAGGCATCGGGCTGTTCATCATGTTCATCGGCCTGGTCAACGCCGGCTTCGTCGCGTCGACCGGGCACCCGTCGCCGCCGCTGGGTCTGGGCGCCGGCGGCACCGGCTCGGTCCGAGCCATCCCGACCCTGGTGTTCGTGTTCACCCTGCTGACCTCAGGTGTGCTGGTGGCCCGCAAGGTGCGCGGCGGCATCCTCATCGGCCTCATCTCGGGCACCGTGCTGGCCGCCATCATCGAGGCGATCTGGCACCTCGGCTCGGCGACGGAAAAGCCCGGCGGCTGGAGCCTGTCCGTCCCGACGCTGTCCGGTTCGCCGTTCGCGGTGCCCAACCTGGCCCTGATCGGTCACGTGGACTTCGGCAGCTTCGGCCGGATCGGCGCCATCGCCGCGCTCATGCTGGTGTTCACGCTGCTTTTCACGAACTTCTTCGACGCCATGGGCACCATGACGGGCCTGTCCCGGCAGGCCGGTCTGTCCGACGAACACGGCAACTTCCCGCGCCTGCAGTCCGCGCTGGTGATCGAGGGCACTGGCGCCGTGGTCGGCGGCGCGGTGTCGGCATCGTCCAACACGGTGTTCGTCGAATCGGGCACCGGCATCGGCGAAGGTGCCCGCACCGGTCTGGCCAGCCTCGTGACCGGTGGATTGTTCTTGGCCGCAATGTTCTTGACACCGCTGACGGAGATCGTGCCCACCGAGGTCGCGGCCGCCGCGCTGGTCATCGTCGGCACCCTGATGGTCTCGGTGCTCCGCGAGATCGACTTCTCCGACTTTTCGGTGGCCCTGCCGGTCGTGCTGACCGTGGCCGTCATGCCGCTGTCCTACTCGATCGCCAACGGCATCGGCGTCGGCTTCATCGCCTGGGCGGTGCTGCGTGCGGCGTCGGGCCGCATCAAAGAGATCAGTCCGCTGCTCTGGGTCGTCGCCGCCGGGTTCCTGCTGTTCTTCGCGCGCGGCTGGATCGACAGCATGATCGGGGTCGTCCGCTAGGCGAACTCGCGCAGAACCGCGGCGGACACTTCCGGCCAGACGGCGTGCGTCCAGTCGCCGAAATCGCGGTCCGTCAGCACGACAAGCGCCAGGTCCGCTTCGGGATCCACCCAGAGGAACGTCCCCGACTGACCGAAGTGGCCGAACGTCCGGCCCGAGTTGCCCGCCGCCGTCCAGTGCGGCTGCTTGCCGTCCCGAATCTCGAAACCCAGACCCCAGTCGTTCGGGCGCTGCGATCCGAATCCCGGCAGCACGCCGTCGAGACCCGGGAACTGCACCGAGATCGCGTCGGCATGCATGGGCGTCGACACCAGGGCGGGACGCAGCAGGTCACCGGCGAATGCCGCCAGGTCGGCCACCGTGGACCAGGCGCCGTAGCCGGCGGTTTCGGCCGCGCCCGGCAGGTCGGAATCGCTCATCCCCAGCGGCTCGAAAACCGCTTCCCGCAGGTACTGCGCGAATTCGATGCCGGACTCGTGCTGCAGCACCTGAGCCAGTACCGCGAACCCGACATTCGAGTAGATGCGGCGCGTGCCGGGCGCGGCGATGGCGTCGGGTGTCTGCATCGCGAGACCCGAGGTGTGTGCCAGGAGGTGGCGCACCGTCGACCCGGGCGGGCCGGCCGGGGTGTCCAACTCGACGACGCCCTCTTCGATCGCGATCTGCGCGGCGCGGGCCACCAGAGGCTTGGTCACCGACGCGAGCCGGAACGCGCGGTCGACGGGTCCGTGCGTGGCGAGCACACCGGCGGGCGACACGACCGCCGCCGCGGCGTTCGGTACCGGCCAGGAATCCAGCAGCTCGAGAGCGGTCACGTCATCGACCCTGTCACACATCGCAGCGCCGATGGGCGGGCGCCGAGCCGCCGTTGACCAGACATTTGTATGGACACCATTCCAACCCTTCCCGGAGGCATTAGGTTATAGCCATGAGTCAGACAGTGCGTGGTGTGATTTCCCGGGCCAAGAAGCAGCCCATCGAGCTCGTCGACATCGTCATCCCCGATCCCGGACCCGGTGAGGTCGTCGTGGACATCATCGCCTGCGGGGTGTGCCATACCGACCTCACCTACCGCGAGGGCGGCATCAACGACGAATATCCCTTCCTGCTCGGCCACGAAGCCGCCGGCACCGTCGAGTCGGTCGGCGAGGGCGTCACCCACGTCGCCCCCGGCGACTTCGTCATCCTCAACTGGCGCGCCGTGTGCGGCGAGTGCCGCGCCTGCAAGCGCGGCCGCCCGCACCTGTGCTTCGACACCTTCAACGCCACCCAGAAGATGACGCTGACCGACGGCACCGAACTGACCCCCGCCCTGGGCATCGGGGCCTTCGCCGACAAGACCCTCGTGCACGAACGCCAGTGCACCAAGGTCGATTCCGAGGCCGACCCGGCCGTCGCCGGACTGCTGGGCTGCGGCGTGATGGCCGGCATCGGCGCCGCCATCAACACCGGCGGCGTGACGCGTGACGACACCGTCGCGGTCATCGGCTGCGGCGGCGTGGGCGACGCGGCCATCGCCGGCGCCGCCCTGGTCGGCGCCAAGCGCATCATCGCCGTCGACACCGACAACAAGAAGCTGCACTGGGCCCGCGAGTTCGGCGCCACCCACACCATCAACGCCCGCGACCTCGACGCCGTCGAGACCATCCAGGACCTGACCGACGGTTTCGGCGCCGACGTCGTGATCGACGCCGTCGGCCGGCCCGAGACCTGGAAGCAGGCGTTCTACGCCCGCGACCTCGCCGGAACCGTTGTCCTCGTGGGTGTTCCGACGCCCGACATGACCCTCGAGATGCCGCTGATCGACTTCTTCTCCCACGGCGGGTCGCTGAAGTCGTCGTGGTACGGCGACTGCCTGCCCGAACGCGACTTCCCCACCCTCATCAGCCTGTACCTGCAGGGCCGGCTCCCGCTGGAGAAGTTCGTCACCGAACGCATCGGGCTCGACCAGATCGAGGACGCCTTCCACAAGATGCACAGCGGCGAGGTGCTGCGCTCGGTGGTGGTCCTCAAATGAGTGCCATCCAGCGCGTCGTCACCAGCGGCACCTTCAGCCTGGACGGCGGCACCTGGGACGTCGACAACAACATCTGGCTCGTCGGCGACGACACGGACGTCATCGTGTTCGACGCCGCCCACACCGCCGCGCCCATCATCGAGGCGGTGAACGGCCGCAACGTCGTCGCCGTCGTCTGCACCCACGGCCACAACGACCACATCACCGTCGCCCCGGAACTGTCCGCGGCCCTCGACGCCCCGGTGCTGCTGCACCCGGCCGACGAGATGCTGTGGCGGGATGTCCACCCGGACAACCCTTTTCACACCGTGGACGACGACCAGGTGCTCACCGTGGGCGGCCTGGAGATCAAGGCCATCCACACCCCGGGGCACTCCCCCGGCTCGGTGTGCTGGCACATCCCCGAACTGGGCGCGGTGATCTCGGGCGACACCCTGTTCCACGGCGGCCCCGGCGCGACCGGCCGCTCGTACTCGGATTTCCCGACCATCCTGGCGTCGATATCGGAGAAGCTCGGCAAGCTGCCCGGCGACACTGTCGTCTACACCGGCCACGGTGACACCACGACCATCGGCGGCGAGCTGGTCCACTACGACGAATGGGTGGCCCGCGGCAGCTGAGCTGCCGATCGAGCACCGGCCACTGATTCCACGCTGGTTCAGAGCGCGCCACACAGCTCACGGCGCTACCGTGAGACATGCCCGAGTCCAGCGTGGTGGTGCAGCCCGACCCGATCGGGAGCGCGCGCCTGCAGACCGTCGGACTCCGCACGGCCACAAAGCTTTTCGAACAGGCCGCCGCCGAGGTGCCGCTCCCGGCGGCGCCGCGGCCGGTGGTGATCGCCGAGTACGGCTGCGGCAACGCGCACAACGGCCTGCTGCCCATCGGCGCGGGCATCACCGCGCTGCGCAAGCGCATCCGGCCCGAGCACCCCATCGCGGTGACGCACACCGACATCCCCGACAACGATTTCAGCGCCCTGTTCCGCACCTTGCGCGACGACGCATTCAGCTACCTGCGGACCGATCGGGCCACGTTCGCCTCGGCGGTGGGGCGGTCGTATCTGAGCCAGATCCTGCCGTCGGAAGGCGTGCACCTGGGCTGGTCGGCGTGGGCCATCCACTGGCTCAGCCGCATGCCGTCCGACATCCCCGATCACATCCAGCCGTCCTACAGCGCCGACGCGCAGGTGCGCGCCGCGTACGCGCGGCAGGCGGCGCACGACTGGCATGAGTTCATCGCGTTCCGCGGCCGCGAGTTGAGTCCGGGCGGCCGCCTCGTGGTCATGACCATGGGCCAGCACGACGACGGACGGCTCGGACTCGAGCCGCTTTTCGACGGACTGATGCGTGCGCTGTCCGACCTGCAGGACCAACGGCTCGTCACCTCCGAGGAGGTGCGGCGCATGCGGCTGCCGATCGTGGGCCGCAGTGAAGCCGACTTCCGCTCACCGTTCGCCCCTTCGGGTCGCTTCGAGCGCCTGCGGATCACCCACCTCGTGGTCGCCGACGAACCGGACCGCTTCTGGCAGCGATACCAGACCGACGGTGACGCAACGGCTTTCGCCAAGAGCTGGGTCGGTTTCACCAGGGCGGCGGTGTTCGACACCCTGCTGGAAGCGTTGGAGCCGGCCGACCCGGCGCGCCGATGTCAGCTCGCCGATGCCCTGGACGCCGCACTGGTGGAGCTACTGTCCGCCGCACCCCGCCCGATGCCGATTCCGGTGGCGCACATCGTCGTCGAGAAACAGCAGCGCGAAAGTTAGACGAACACGTCCAGGATCAGGACCATGGCCAGACCGGACACCGAGAGCACGGTCTCCATGATCGACCAGGTCTTGATGGTCTGGCCGACGCTGAGCTTGAAGTACTCCTTGACCAACCAGAAGCCGGCGTCGTTCACGTGCGAGAAGAACAGCGAGCCGGCGCCCACGGCGAGCACCACCAGAGACAGTTCGCCGGTGCCCATCCCATGCACCAGACCCAGCACCAGCGACGACGCCGTGATGGTGGCGACTGTGGCCGACCCGGTGGCCAGCCGGATCAGGACCGCGAGCACCCAGGCCAGCACGAGCACCGAGATGTGCACGCCTTCGGCCCAGCGCGCCAGCATGGTGCCGATGCCGGTGTCGACCAGCACCTGCTTGAAGCCACCGCCGGCGGCGACGATCAGGAAGATGCCCGCGACCGGGGGCAGGCTCGACTCGATGCACTTGGTGATCGCGGTGCGGTCCATGCCGGCGCCGCGACCGAGGGTGACGGTGCCGACCACGACGGCGATGAGCAGCGCGACCAGCGGAGTGCCCACGGCGTCGAAGATCCGGCGGAACCACTGCGTCTTGTCGTCGATGAAGATGTCGACGAGGGCCTTGCCCAGCATGAGCGCCACGGGCAGCAGCACCGAGAACAGCGTGACGCTGAAGCGGGGCCGTTTGCCATGTGCCCGAAGGGCTTCCGGATCGGTGGTGAAGGTGTCCGGTGCCGCGACGACGACCCACTTGCCGGCGAGGCGGCCGAACAGCGGGCCCGCGACGACGATCGTCGGGACCGCGACGAGCACGCCGAGGCCGAGCGTGACCCCGAGGTCGGCATTGAGCAGTCCGACGGCGGTCAGCGGCCCGGGGTGCGGTGGCACGAAGCCGTGCATGGCCGACAGGCCGGCCAGTGCCGGGATGCCGATGGTGATGAGCGACTGCTGCGAGCGCCGGGCCACCAGATAGATGACGGGCATCAGCAGCACGAGCCCGATCTCGAAGAACATCGGCAGCCCGATGATCGCGCCGACCAGCGCCATCGCCCACGGCAGGGCTCGGGGCGAGGCGGCACCCACGATGGTGTCGACGATCTCGTCGGCGCCACCGGAGTCCGCGAGCAGCTTGGCGAACATCGCGCCGAGCGCGATCAGGATGCCCACGCCGGCCGCCGTCGCGCCGAACCCGTCGGAGAACGATTTGAGAACCGCGGCGAGGTTCTCGCCGGCCGTCAGCCCCACCGTCAGGCCACCGAAGATCAGCGACAGGAACGGGTGCAGCTTGAGCAGCGTGATGAGCACGACGATGACGCTGATGCCGGCCACGAAGGCCAGGATCAGCTGAGTGGCCGAGGAGACCGGTTCGATGAGTTTGGGTGCGTCGGCGAGGACGGTGACGGCGGTGCGCATCAGATCTTCTCCCCGTCGCTCCGCTCGCCCCGTCGGTTCTCCCCTTGGGTGCGCGAAATGTATTCGTCGACAATCGAATCGATGCTCTGCCCGACGTCGATCACGATGCCGGCCTCATCGGCTTGCAGGGGTTCGAGGGTCTCGAACTGTGAGGCGAGCAGCGACGCCGGCATGAAGTGGCCGGGGCGGCTGGCCTGCCGGGCGCCGATGACCTCGGGGGTGCCGAACAGGTGCAGAAACCGGGTCTCCGGGCAGTGGCTGCGCAGCTGCACGCGGTACTTGTATTTCAGCGCCGAACAGCTCATCACGCCGCCGGTGCCGCAGTGCTCCCCGAGCCATCGGCCGATGGTCTCGAGCCAGGGCCGGCGATCGTCGTCGTTCAGCGGGTGACCGGCCTTCATCTTGGCGATGTTGGCGGCGGGATGGAAGTCGTCCGCATCGGCGAACGGCACGCGGAGCCGCTGCGCGAGCGCCGCGCCGACGGTGGACTTACCGGATCCTGAAACGCCCATGACGACGATGGGTGATGGCATGTTCTGCACCCGCCCCTTGTTGTGGTTTGACTCACACAGCGTGACTCAAAAGTCATACTTTTTCAAGAGGCCACAGAAAAACATCGGTTCTAAGTCAGATCTCCGGAGTTATGACAGGATGTTATGCGTGTCCACCCCGTCAAACGTCGGCGCTCTCCACGACAACGTGCTGAGCGCGCTGGGGGCCGCGGTGGTCTCCGGTAGGTACGCCCCCGGCGAGGTGATCACGCTCGAAGGAGTGAGCGCGGAACACGGCGTCTCCCGCAGCGTCGTCCGGGAAGCGATCCGGGTCCTCGAATCGATGGGCATGGTCGCCTCCCGCCGCCGGGTCGGCATCACGATTCAGCCGGCGGCCAACTGGAATGTGTTCGACCCCAGGCTGATTCGCTGGCGACTCGAGTCCGGCGACCGGGCCGCCCAACTGGTGTCGTTGTCGGAGTTGCGGCGCGGATTCGAACCCGTCGCGGCCGCCCTGGCTGCCGAGCGCGCCGACCCGCACCAGTGCCGGATCATGGCCGCCGCCGTGTCGGACATGGCGGTACACGGGCGCGACGGCAATCTCGAGGCATACCTGCTGGCGGACAAGATCTTCCACCAGACGTTGCTGGAGGCCAGCGGCAACGAGATGTTCCGCGCGCTCACCGCGGTGGTGTCGGAGGTCCTGGCGGGACGCACCCACCACGGCATGATGCCCGACTCCCCCAACCCGGCGGCCATCGCGCTGCACGACGAAGTGGCCCGCGCCGTGCGGATGCGCGATCAGGCCGGCGCCGAACGCGCGATGCGCGCCATCATCGACGAGGCCGCCGCCGCGGTCGCCGAGGAGCAGGGCTCGGCCTGACCGGCCCGGCCGTCAGCGGCAGCGCTTGAGGCCGTCGTTGGGATCACAGAACAACGGGAACTGCTGCACCGGAATCGGCAGCGGCTTCTGGAATTCCAGCCGGAACGACTTCTTCGTCATGGCCGCCTGCACGCCGCACTGTTCGTTGTTGGTGGTGGTCCGGGTACCGGTCCAGTTGGTGTCCTCCCACTCGTAGGTCTCTACGAGCTTCGACTTGGTGCCGTCCGGGCACGTGAAACCCTGGAGGTCGGTCTGGGTGAACATCCAATGTCCCTCACCGCCGGTCTGGCGGGCATCGCCGCCCAGCGTGCCGCCGTACTGGTCGGAGCCGACGTGCACGAGGCAGCCCACCGGCAGTTCCAGGTTGTTGCGCAGATCGCCGACGGTCGGGGCGCAGACGGGCCAGATGGTCCACACGCTCATCGGCGTGCCCTCTTGGATGTAGGTGTAGATGCCTTCGGGCAGCCGGATGTTGTCGGCCTGCGCCGGCGCCGCCGTGCCGAAGAGTGCGCCCGCTGCGACGAAGCCAAAACTCGAAACCATAGCGAGAACACGTTTCATTTTCACCGCCCGAGTATCGCAAATGACTTGCCCACGGCGTGAGAAAGTCACCGTATGAGTTCACTCAGCGGGAAGGTCGCGTTGATCACCGGGGCCTCGGCCGGCCTGGGCGCGGCCACGGTCAAGGTTTTCGCCGAACGCGGCGCATCGGTCTTCGGTATCGCGCGGGACGCCGAGCGGATGGCGACGGTATTCGCCGACGCCTACGGCGACGAGCCCGGCGGCGCGTTCGCCGCGGTGGACATCAGCACGGCCGACGCCTGCCGGCAGGCGGTCGAGGATTGCATCGCGAAATTCGGGCGGCTGGACGTGCTGGTGAACGTCGCGGGATTCCATGTCATGCGGCACACCCTGTCGATGACCGATGACGACTGGGACCGCGACCTCGCGGTGAACCTGAACGGCCCGTTCTACCTGACCCGGGCGGCGCTGCCGCAGTTGCTGGAGAACGGCGGCAACATCGTCAACGTCTCGTCGATCGCCGGCGTCGAGGGCGAGATCTACTCGGCGGGCTACTGCGCCGCCAAGCACGGGCTGATCGGTCTGACGCGGGCACTGGCCGTCGAGTACACGAAGGAAAAGCTCCGGGTCAACGCGGTGTGCCCGGGCGGCATGCTCACCGCACAGGTCACCGAGTTCGCGGCGCCCGAGAACGCCGACTGGGACCTGATCATGCGGATCGCCGCGCCGCGTGGCTTCATGGAGCCGCGTGACGTCGCGAACGTCATCGCGTTCCTGGCGAGCGACGACGCCGCCGCGATCCACGGCTCGGTGTACCGCGTCGACAACGGCAAGGGCCCGGCCTGACCGGCCGGAATCGAGTCCGGCGACTAGTGCGCGAGCGCGACCAGCAGGTCGTGCTTCTCGGGGCAGTACGTGTCGAAAGCGGCGTTGAGGAACTGGTACACCTGCTGCTCCGAGCTGCTGTTGCGGGGCAGGTTCTTCTTCAGGAACGCCGCCGAGTCGGTGGCGCTGTGGTCGACGTTGTTGTCGAGCCGCTGACAGGTGATCTTGCCGATCCAGGCGTTGTAGTCCTTGGGGCCGTAGATCCCGTAGGTGTGCAGCTGGTTGGCGAAATCGGTGTCGGGGTCGGCCTGCGCGGGAGCCGCCATGGTGACGGCAGCCGCCACGGCACCCGCAACTGCGACCAGAGTGCGTGCCTTCATGTGACGGAGTCTATTCGTGCTGGTTGCCATGTGCCCCTGCTCCCTGAACAGTCGTCGCCGCCTGTTCAATCCCATTGAACTGCTGCGTATTTGGTTCGATCTGCTGCGCGTTACCGGCTACGGTGATACGAGCCACCCGCAGCGTAGGTTTCCCATGATTAACTTAACTGGTCTAATCTAACACTTAAATGACCTAATCTGTCGGGGTCAGGGTACGGGAAGCGGGGAACAGCGAGTGCAGTCGACCATGGTGTCCGCAGCGTGATCGGCAATGCGCTCAAGAAGGCGTGGATCCCGTTGCTCATCCTCGCCGTGGCCCTCGTCGCCGGCTTCACCGTGCAGCGCGTACGCACCTACTTCGGCCAGAACCCCGTCATCGTCACCCCACGCAACTTCGCCGACGATGCCAAACCGTTCAAACCCAAGGTCGTCACCTACGAGATCACCGGCACCGGCAGCTACGCCGACATCAACTACCTCGACCTGGACGCCAAGCCCCAGCGCATCGACCACGCGCCGCTGCCCTGGAAGCTCACCCTGTCCACCACCGCACCGGCAGCATCGCCCAACATCGTCGCCCAGGGCGACGGTGACTCCATCACCTGCACCGTCCACGTCGACGACGAACTCAAAGACACCCGCACCTCCACCGGCGTGCACGCCCAGACCTTCTGCCTGGTGAAATCCGCATGACACAGCCAACAGACGAAGACACCGTCATCTTCCCGAAGGCCGAGCAGCCGCCGCACCGGCCGCTCATCGCCCGCCTGATCCGCACCTTCGCGATCCCGGTCATCCTCTTCTGGATCGGCGTCATCGTCTTCCTCGGCAGCGCCGTCCCGTCGCTCGACGAGGTCGGCAAGATGCGCTCGGTCTCCATGTCGCCGGACCAGGCCGCGTCGGTCATCGCGACGAAGCGCGTCGGCGAGGTGTTCCAGGAGTTCAAGTCGAACAGCTCGGTCATGGTCGTGCTGGAAGGCGATCAGCCGCTCGGCGCAGAGGCACATGCCTACTACGACGAGATGATCAAGAAGCTCCAGGCCGACACCACGCATGTCGAGCACATCCAGGACTTCTGGAGCGACCCGCTCACCGCCGCCGGCTCCCAGAGCAATGACGGCAAGGCCTCATACGTCCAGGTCTACCTGCGCGGTAATCAGGGCGAGGCGCTGGCCAACGAGTCCGTTCAGGCCGCGCAGGACATCATCAAGAGCATCAAGACGCCGCCCGGCCTGAAGGTCTACGTGACCGGCCCCGCGGCACTGGCGGCGGATCAGCACATCGCCGGTGACCGCAGCGTCAAGATGATCGAGGGCGTCACGTTCCTCGTCATCATCGTCACCCTGCTGCTGGTGTACCGGTCGTTCATCACCGTGCTGCTGACGTTGCTGATGGTGGTCCTCGAGCTGTCCGCGGCACAGGGCGTCGTCGCGGCGCTGGGCTTCTACGACATCATCGGTCTGTCGACCTTCGCCACCAACCTGCTGGTCACGCTGGCCATCGCCGCAGCCACCGACTACGCCATCTTCCTGATCGGCCGGTATCAGGAGGCGCGCGGCGCGGGCGAATCCCGCGAAGACGCCTACTACACGATGTTCGAGGGCACCGCCCACGTCGTGCTCGGCTCCGGCCTGACCGTCGCCGGCGCCACGTTCTGTCTGCACTTCACCCGCATGCCGTACTTCGTGTCGCTCGGCGTCCCGCTGGCCATCGGCATGATCACCGTGGTGTTCGCCGCCCTGACCCTGGGCCCGGCCGTGATCTCGCTCGCCAGCCGGTTCCGCAAGACGCTCGAGCCCAAGCGCGCCATGCGCGTGCGCGGCTGGCGCAAGCTCGGCGCCGTCGTGGTCCGGTGGCCGGCTCCCATCCTGGTCGGCACCATCGCGCTGTCCCTGGTCGGCCTTCTGACGCTGCCGGGTTACGAGCCCGCCTACAACGACCGCCTGTACCTGCCCGCCGACATCCCCGCCAACGAGGGCTATGCGGCGGCGGACCGGCACTTCTCGCCGGCCCGGATGAACCCCGAGTTGATGCTCATCGAGAGCGACCACGATCTGCGCAACTCCGCCGACTTCCTGGTGATCGACAAGATCGCCAAGGCCATCTTCAAGGTCCCCGGCGTCTCGCGGTCGCAGACGATCACGCGCCCCGAGGGCAAGCCGATCGAGCACACCTCGATCCCGTTCCTGATGAGCATGAGCGGCACCTCTCAGAAGATGAACGAGAAGTACGCGCAGGACTCGATGGCCAACATGCTCAAGCAGGCCAACGACATGCAGATCAACATCGACACGATGAAGAAGATGCAGGGCATCACCACCCAGATGGCGGCCACCACGCACAGCATGGTCGCCAAGATGGTGAACATGACCCTGGACGTGGCCGACCTGCGCGACCACATCTCGGACTTCGACGACTTCTTCCGGCCGATCCGCAACTACCTGTACTGGGAACCGCACTGCTACGACATCCCGGTCTGCTGGACCATGCGCTCGGTCTTCGACACCCTCGACGGCATCGACACCATGACCGACGACATCCAGAACCTGATGCCGGACATGTTGAAGCTCGACAAGCTGATGCCTCAGATGGTCGCGTTGATGCCCGAGATGATCTCGACGATGACCAACATGAAGCAGTACATGCTGACCATGTACCAGACCCAGAAAGGTCTGCAGGATCAGATGCAGGCGCAGCAGGACAACGCGAGCGCCATGGGCGAGGCGTTCGACAACTCCCGCAACGACGACTCGTTCTACCTGCCGCCCGAGGTCTTCGACAACGCCGAATTCAAGCGCGGCATGAAGAACTTCATCTCGCCCGACGGCAAAGCCGTGCGGCTGATCATCTCGCATGAGGGCGAACCGATGAGTGCCGAAGGCATCTCGCACATCGACGCGATCAAGAACGCCGCCAAGGAGGCCATCAAGGGCACTCCCCTGGAGGGCTCCAGGATCTACCTCGGCGGCACCGCGGCGACCTTCAAGGATCTGCAGGAGGGCGCCGACTACGACCTGCTGATCGCCGGAATCTCCGCCCTCGCACTGATTTTCGTCATCATGCTGATCATCACGCGGTCCGTGGTGGCCGCGGCGGTCATCGTGGGCACCGTGGTGCTCTCACTCGGCGCATCATTCGGTCTGTCGGTTCTGCTGTGGCAGCACCTGATCGGGCTCAACCTGCACTGGATGGTCATCGCGATGGCGGTCATCATCCTGCTGGCCGTCGGCGCGGACTACAACCTGCTGCTCGTCGCCCGGTTCAAGGAAGAGATCCACGCCGGCCTCAACACCGGCATCATCCGGTCGATGGGCGGCACCGGTTCCGTGGTCACCTCGGCCGGCCTGGTCTTCGCCTTCACCATGATGTCCATGGCGGTCAGTGAGCTGCACGTGGTCGGTCAGGTGGGAACAACCATCGGTCTGGGTCTGTTGTTCGACACGTTGATCATCCGATCTCTGATGACACCGGCCATCGCCGCCCTGATGGGCAAGTGGTTCTGGTGGCCGCAGCGGGTGCGTCAGCGTCCGGTGCCAGAGCCGTGGCCCCAGCCCAAGCCGACCGGCGAACTGCAATCAGCCTCCAGCAGCACAGGTATCTAGGAAACAGGAGTAATGACTATGGTCCAGATCAAGCGTGGCCTGAAGCGCGCCGGTACCGCGGTCGCAGCCCTGGGCGCGGTCGCGACGACGCTCGCCGGACCGGCAGCCGCCGATGCCACCGACGACTACCCGATCCCCCACCGCATCATCATCACCACCTGTGATGCCGAGCAGTACCTGGCCGCCGCCCGCGACACCAGCCCGGTCTACTACTCGCGGTACATGATCGACATGCACAACCGCCCGGCCGACATCCAGCAGATGGCCCAGGACCGCATCCACTGGTTCTTCTCGCTCGACCCGGTCGGCCGCCGCCAGTACTCCGAGGACACCGCCACCAACGTCTACTACGAGCAGGTGGCCACGCACTGGGGCAACTGGGCCAAGATCTTCTTCAATAACAAGGGCGTCGTCGCCAAGGCCACCGACGTCTGCCAGAACTACCCCAAGGGCGACCTGAGCGTCTGGAACTGGGTCCAGGCACCGTAGTCTCCTAGCGATTTGTGCACGATTTTCCGCGCGGACCGCGGATTTTCGTGCACAAATCACTGGGTGTGCAGGGCCGTGACCAGGTCCCGTACGTCCTCGGGCCGCTGTTCGTAACCCGGGAAATAGCAACAGATTTCGTCGACGTGTCCGCCGAAGCGGCGGCCGATCTCGGCGGCGCATTCCTCCGGGGTGCCGACGATGCCGATGGTGCGCACCATGTCGTCACTGATCAAGGCGCGCATGCCCGCGAAGTCACCGACCTTGGACATCGCGTTGAGTTGGGGCTGCAGGTCCGCCCACCCCTCGGTCTCGAGCACCGGCAGGTAGGCGGGCGTGGAGCCGTAGAACGCGATCAGCGTGGCGACGCCGTTGATCGCCGCGGTCAGATCTACCTCGGTCCGTGCCACCGCCACCATGGCCTGCGCGATGATCTGCAGATCGCCGGGCGCGCGCCCGGCGATCTGCAAGCCCTCCCCCACTGCCGTCAGGGTCCGGTCGGCGAAATGCCGCGCGCTGTGGAACGGCATCACCAGCAGCCCGTCGGCGACCTGCGCGGCGGTGCGGGTCATGATCGGCCCCAGCGCCCCCATGAGCACCGCCGGCGGACCGAAGGGGTTGGGCCCGGGGTTGAAGTTCGGCGGCATCAAGGTGTGGGTGAAGTGCTTGCCGCGAAAATTCAACGGCGCCTTGCCTTCCCAGCAGTCGAAGATCGCCTTGATCGCGGTGACGGTCTCGGCCATCTTCTCGGCGGGTTTGGCCCACTGTGCGCCGTAACGCTTTTCGATGTGCACCTTGATCTGTGAGCCCAGGCCCAGCCGGAACCTGCCACCGCTGTACACCTGCAGGTCGTAGGCGGCGTGCGCGAGATGCAGCGGGCTGCGCGGGCCGGCGATCGCGACGTTGGTCATCAGGTCCACGTTCGCCGCGCCGGCCGCCGCGACGAGCGGCAGGAAGACATCGTGCGGGCCTTCGAAGGTGAACACCCCGTCGGCACCGAGACCCGCCAGCTCGCGGGCGTGGTCGGCCGCCCGCTGCGGTGCTCCGTCGATCTGCAGTTGTACCCGCATGACTACCGCGGTCCGTATAACGCTGCCATCCAAATGTTGTACAGCACCTCGACGACGACATCGGGATCCGGGTGCGGCTCGGCCGAAAACGACTGTGTCAGATAGCGTTCGTCCATCCACACCAAGGCCCGCGCGGTTTCCACCGCATCGAGGCCGGCCTTGATCTTCCCGTCCGCCTGGTCGTCGGCGATGCGCTTGGCGGTGGCGTCGATGAACTGCTGAATCAGTTGTGCGTATGCGGCCTCGACCTTCTCGTCGGAGCCCGCCGCATCCGACAGCGCACGCAAGACGCGCCCGTGCTGCGAGTAGACCTCGGTCAGGCCCCGGAATGCCGACCGGGCATCGTTGACGAGATCGGTTCCCACGAGCCACCGGTCGACCATTTCTCCGATCTCCATCCCGAGATGCTCGACGACGCGCAGCGCCAGGTCGTGGCGGTCGCGGAAGTGCACGTAGAACGCCGGCCGCTTGAGCCCGGTCCGGCTCATCACGGCGTCGACCGTCATCTCGCGAAAGGGCCGCTCCCGCAAGAACTCCTCCGCGGCGACGAGGATCTCGCGTTCAGACTCTTTGGGGTCGTGCTTCGGACGTCTGCTCATCGTGTCCCTAGTTCATCACAACCGCTCGATTGTGTTTGTCCAGTGCGCGGTAGGCGTAGTAGTAGACGATCAACTGCAGCCCCCACGTCGTCAACGCCGCGGTGTAGAAGATCGTCCGGTTCGGATCATCACCGGGGACGTCATAGAAGTCGTACGTCGCGGCGATGACGGCTCCCATCGCCGTGACGGCGCCGACGAGAACCGCATGTTTGCGCTCCCCCACGCGCCACAGCCGGGCCGCGAAATAGACGAGGAAGATGCTCGTGAGGACGTTGACCGTGACCAGGAACACCGCGCCGGCCAACCCGATGTGGTGGGTGACGGGCGACGCCGTCCGCAGCGCGTAGAACGTCAGGCCGAGACCGACCGCACCGGCGAGCGCGAAGACACCGATGTCGACGGCGCGCGACGGCTTGTAGCCGTGGGTCACCGCCATCAACCCCAACACGAGGATCAAGGTGATGCCGACCGACCGGGAGAACGCGTCGAAGAAGATCGCGACGTGGAAACTCGGGCTGTCCTGGCTCAGCCGCAGCACCGCGTAGAGCAGGAAGTTGACCCCGGAGGTCGCGACGATGATCCATTCGAGGCCGAGCAGGTAGTTCCCATGGCGCCGGATGAACTTCCACCCGTAAGTGAACCCGGCGAAGATCATGAGCAGGTCCGCGAGGACGAACAGCGCGCCGATGACGTCCATGGCTACACCCGGGCCAGACGGTCGAGAACCCGGTCGCCGAACCAGCCGAGGGTCAGCGCCGGCTGGCTGACGAAGCTGGGCCAGAATCGGCCCTCGTGCCAGATGGCCGCGAGGTCGTCCGGCACGGGTGCGCCGGACAGCCTGTCGGCGAGCATGCTGCCGACATACTGTGCCTGGGCGAAGCCATGTCCGTTGCACGCCAACGAATACAGGACATTGGGCGCCGCTTCTCCGGCGACCGGCAGCCACGTGGAGCTCATGCCGATCCAGCCACCCCACGCCCGCCCAGGCGCAACATCACTCAGTCCGGGGAAGCGTTCCCGGAAGCCGCGCACGAGGTCGTCGACGACGGGCGCCGACGGCGTCCGTGCGCGCAGCGGGCCGTTGGTGGTCTCCAGCCGGCGCGTGCCGAAAACGATGGTTTTCCTGGGGGTTACGCGGTAGCTCTCCAGGATCATGTGGGCGGTCACCAGGGGTGCACGACTCGTCCAGCCGATCGCATCCAGCCGTTCCGGTGCGACCGGCTCGGTCTCCACCAGCGAGGTCCACACCGGCGACACCAGCCGCCGCGGCGTGACGGCGAGGTCCTTGCCGTAGGCGTTGGCGGTGAGCAGCGCCTGCTTGGCGCGGACGCGACCACCTGCGGTCCGGACCGTCACCCCGGCCGGACCCGCATCGACGTCCTGCACGGCCGTATGCTCGAAAACCCTTGCCCCCGAGCGCAAGACGGCGTCACGGAGACCGAGCACGTACTTGCCCGGGTTCAGGGTGCCGCCGATGCCCTCGCGCATGCCGCCGAGGAACCCGTCCGGCAACCCCGCCGCGGGTCCTTCGACGAATTCGGCCGACGATCCGGCCTCCGCCATGATCTTCGCGTTGCGGCGGGCCTTGCGCAATTGCCCCTTCGACACGGCGGCCTGCACGATGCCGACCTTCTCGAAGTCGCAGTCGATGCCCCGGCGCGCAATGGCTTCCTCGGTGAATTCGACTGCGCATTCGGCGAATTGGAACAGCGCGCGGACCTTTTCCCGCCGGAACAGCAGCGCCAGGAGCGCCGGGTCAGCGGCGATCGAGTTGGTGACATAGCCGGCGTTGCGCGAACTGGCGCCCCAGCCGCAGGTCTGTGCCTCGATCAGCACGACGTCGGCACCGGACTCGGCGAGCCGCAGGGCTGCCGTCATCCCGCCGACGCCGCCCCCGACGACCGCGACATCACATGTCACCTCGCCGGCGAGCGCGGGTTCGCCGACCGGTACCTCGGCCCAACCGGTTTCCGTCAACAGGTTCATGCCGAGACCGCCTTCCGGGAGGTCACCGCGGTGCTCGGCGTGACCACTGCCTCGACCACCTGGTGCAGCGGCGCCCGGCCGGTCGCCGCCAGCGCGCGGTAGAACGTCTCCGGGTCCGCCCAGTCCTCTGGCGCCAGGACACCCGACCGTTCACCCAACCGATCGAGTGCCAACAGCATGAACGCCGCGGTGGCCGATCCGGTGAGCGACGCCATGGTGGTCCACGGCGTGCCCGGCCCACTCACGGGCGCCCGCCGCACGGAAACCACCGGCTGCCCATCGCGGGTGCCGGTCACCCGCACGTAGTTGGTGCCCCGGAACGGCGGGTGCTTCTTGGCCGCCGATGTCGCCATGAACTTCAGCACCTCGACGGCCCCGATCTCGCCGCGACGGATGGTGCCCCAGAGCCCGGACAGCGCGTGCCGCCACACCTTGACCGAGCCGGTCTTGTCGGTCAGCAGGTCGTTGACGAAGTCGATGGCCTCGTCCATGGTGATCTTGTTGTCCTGTACGGCAACTGCGACGCCGCGCATGATGCCGTTCGTGGGTGGCGGGTCGAGCGCGCCCAGCACGCGAACCCGGTCGGCGCCCGGCCAGCGCCGCGGCAACGTCACCGCTTCCGGATGCGCGCACTCGTAGAACCGGTAGGCATCGCCGAGTGAGTTGCCGACGTCGAAGACGTCGTTCTCGATGAACGTCTGATGCTGCACGGCGCGGCCGCCTTCCCAGGTCCAGCACGGCCCGGCGAAGCCCCGGATCGCGTGGTCGAGCACCGCGCGGCCATACGGCACCGGTCCTTCGTCGCCGGTGACCCAGCAGATGTCAATGCGCTCAACAACATCCATGTCGCGAGCGGCGTCCGCCGTCATCACGTTGGTGTATCCGGGTGAGGCCCCGCAACAGATCAGGATCGGCACGCCCGCGGCCTTCGCCTTGGCGTCGAGTGCCAGCGCCGCGCGGGTGCTCGCCTCGTCGTCGTCGAGATCCAGGTAGGGCACCTTCTTCTCGATGCAGGCGGCCATCACCGGCTCGGCGGTGCGGTTGTACGGCCCCGCGCCGAGGACGACGAGGTCGGCACCCTCGATGGCCCGGCGCAACGCGCCGCCGTCGAAGAGGTCGAACGAGCCGACCGTCGCGGTGCCGGGCAGCTTCGCCGCGAAGTCGTGCAGGAGTTCGGGCCGGATGTCGTAGAGCTCGAGCGCCCAGCCGCCGTCGCCGGCCGCCGTGGCGAAACGTTCGATGGCGACGCGGCACATCTCGCCGGCTGCACCGATGAAGACAATTCGCTTTGTCGTGGTCATGGCACCAGCTTGCGCCCATAATTACGCGTTGTCAATGACACGATGTAATTGAAGGGGGCACATGCCGGCCGCCGGTTCCGCGGCCCTGACCAGGTGGCGGAACCGGCGTCGAAAATCACCCTGTTGTCAGGGTCGCGAGCACCGCAACGGCGCCGCCTAGCTGCGCCCGACGTAGCTCAGGATCGCCGCGGCCACGTCGGCCGGACGGTCGACCTGCAGGAAATGCCCTGCCCCGTCGATGGTTCGGACCACCGAACCGGCCGGCAGCGCGGTCAGCAGCTGCTCGGTGTAGCCCACCTGCATGGCGCCGTCGTCCGTACCGTGCAGGTACAGGATCGGCGCGCACGGCAGCTCCCGCAGATAGCGTTCGAACTCGGCGTACGGCCCACCGACACTGCCCGGCCGCACCAGCGCCCGGTAGTAGCCGACGGCGGCCGCACGGTGCTCGGGTGTCGGCAGCGCCGCGAGCGTCGTCGCGACATCCGCGGCGACGTCGGTGCCGGCCGGCGACCAGTCGCGCCAGAGTCGCGGGATGACCCGGTGCAGCGTGCGTTCCGGCAGGCAGGGGAGCTGAAAGTACATGATGTACCAACTCATTCGGAGTTGGACCAGGCCCATCCGGGCGGTGCGGGCCGGGCTGAACTTGGCCTGGCTCATTGCCGCCAGCGGCGGGACGGACATCGAGACCACCGCAGCGAACGGCGAATCCTGATACGCGGCAACGGCATTGGCGGCGAAGGCGCCCCAGTCATGCCCCACCAGCACCGCGTCGGGCCCGCCGCCCAACGCGTCGTAGAGGTCGAGCACGTCGGACACCAGCGCGCCGACGTGGTAGTTGCCGTCGGCGGGCACGCCACTCGGGGCGTAGCCGCGCATGAAGGGTGCCACAACCCGGTAGCCCGCCTCGGCGAGCAGCGGGGCGACCCGGCGCCAGCCATGTGCGCTGTCCGGAAAACCGTGCAGGCACAACATCAATCGTCCGTCAGCCGGCCCCCACGCCAGCGCCCGCATGCGCAGTCGCGGCAGCGTGAGGTCCAGGGTCTCCTGATTGGCCATCATCACTACGGGGTCAGCGTGACCTTGATGCAATCCGCGGTCCGGGCCGCAACCGCGGCATAGGCCTTCGGCGCGTCATCGAGCGACATGGCGTGAGTGAAGATGCCGTCGACGTCGAGCCGGCCCGACTGCAGCAGCGGGATCAACGCCGGCCAGGTCTGCTGGACCGGCGCAGTGGTCATGCGCAGCGTGATGCTGCGGATGAGTGACAGGGTCGCGGGGAACGGGAACGGGTTGAGGTCGTGCACGCCGACGACGGACACCGTGCCGCCGGCGCGCACGGTGGCCAGCGCCGCGTTCATGGTGGTGTCGTTGCCGACAGCGTCGATGACCGCGGCTGCTCCCCTGCCGCCCGTCGCTTCGTGGACGGCGCCGATCTGCTCCGGCGTGATCGCGGTGGCGCCACTGAGCGCGGCCATCTCGCGGCGCCCCTCGACCGGGTCGACGGCGAACACCTGACCCGCACCCTGCGCGATGGCGCAGCGCACCGCACACAGGCCGACCGCACCCAGACCGAAGACAACAACGGTGCCGCCGGGCGGGATGTCGGCGCGCTGCGCCGCGGCCCAGCCGGTGGCCAGGTTGTCGGTCAGCAGCAGCGCGGCCTCGGTGCTGAGATCGCTTGGCAGCCGGTGTAACTGGAAGTCGGCGGACGGCACCGCGAGCAGTTCTGCCTGCGCGCCACCGAGCACCCCGGAGCCGAAGATCAGCGGGCCCGATACACAGGTGATCGGGTCTTTGGTGTCGCAGCCGACGCAGTGGCCGCAACCCGCCACCGACGAGATCAGCACCGGGTCACCGACTTTGACGGTGCGCACCTCCGGACCCACCTCGACGACCGTGCCGATGGCCTCGTGACCGAGCGCCAGCGGCGTGGCCAACGGGTAGTCGCCTTCGTAGAAATGCAGGTCCGATCCGCAGATGGCCGCCGTGGTGATCTGGACGACGGCGCCGTCGGGCCCAGGCAGCGCCGGGTCGGGCACGGTGTCGACGTAGACATTCCCGGGGGCGTCGATCGATACGGTTCTCAACTGTCCACCTCTGCTGATCCGGCGTTCCGTAACGCTGTTACAGAGTCACCTTACGGAGTCCGGACTCGGCTGTGTCGAGAACCCTCGGCAAGCCCGCGCCACGCCTACCATCGAGACATGGAAGCGAGCACGCGGCGGCTGAGTGCCGCCGTGTGGGACCTCGCGATTCCGGCGCATCGGCAGCCGGGGCTGGCCATGGCCGGTTTCCGCGGCCGGGCACCGTCGCAACTCGCGCTGCAGCTCGTGCCCTACCCCGCGGTGACGGTGTTCATCGAGTTCGGCGACGGTGTACTCGTCGACGCCACAGGCGCACGCCGGACCGGCGGCGGGGTCGTCGGCCTGACGCCCGGCACCGTGGTCGCTGTCGGCCACAACGTCGACTGCCTCCAGATCCGGCTGTCGCCGACACTCGCCCACACGGTGTTCGGCGACTGCGACCCCACCGGGGTGCTGCCCCTCGACGCGGTCTGGGGCCGTGCCGCCGAGCGCCTGTGCGAGCGGCTGCACACGGCATCGTCGTGGGACGAGCGGTTCGCCATCGCCACAACGGAATTGGCGCACCGGCGCGAAACCGGGCCCGCCGCGGACCCCGAGGTCGCCGCGGCGTGGCACGCGATGGTGCGCAGCCGTGGACAAGTCCGGATCGAGCACGTCGCCGACGAGATCGGCTGGAGTCGCAAGCGACTGTGGCATCGGTTCGGCACGCAGATCGGCCTGCCACCCAAGCGGGCCGCACAACTGATCCGGTTCGACGACGCCGCGCACCGCCTTGCGACCGGCGCCGCGCCCGCCGAGGTGGCCGGTGCCTGCGGCTATGCCGACCAATCGCATCTGCACCGCGACGCCCGGTTGTTCGCGGGGTTGACGCCGGCGGGTGTCGCCGAGGCGCCGTGGCTCGACGTCGATCCCGTGGCGTGGCGGTAGTCCGCGGGAACATTCCTCCAAGACACCGCCCCACCGGGCCGCCATCGTGGTGGCATGGACCCCGAGCTGCAGCCCTTCCTGTCGCTGTTCCCGAAAGCCGAGTTGGACGACCCGGTGGCCGCCCGCCGGCGGCTCGCCGAACTGTCCGCCGCCGTGCCCGCTCCCGACACCGCCGGCCTGCAGATCAGCGACCGTAGCGTTCCCGGCCGCCCCGACGTTCCGGTACGGCTGTACCAACCCGCGGAACCGGTCGGCGCGATCCTGTGGCTGCGGGGCGGCGGATTCGTCATGGGTGATCTCGACACCGAGCACCCCTGGGCCGCGCGCATCGCCCAGGCCACCAACGTCGTCGTGGTGTCCGTCGGCTACCGCTGCGCACCCGAAAACCCTTATCCCGCAGCGCTGGACGACGTCTACGAGGCACTGACCTGGCTGGCGGCGAATGCGTCACAGCTCGGTGTCGAGCCGGGCCGCATCGCCGTCGGTGGTCATGCGGCGGGCGCCAACCTGGCCGCCGCGGCCGCGCTGCGGGCACGTGACGAGGGTGGCCCCCGGATCGCTTTTCAACTGCTGAACCAGCCACCGCTCGACGACCGTCAGCGCAGCTGGTCGGCCCGCACCTTCACCGACACCGTCTTCATGACGCGCGCCAAGGTCGCCGCCAGCTGGCGGCACTATCTCGGCGGCCGACCCGCGACGGCCTACGCGGCACCGGCCCGGGCCGAGGATCTGTCCGGGCTGCCGCCCACGTACCTCGCCACCGCGGAGTTCGACCCCAACCGCGACGAAGCGCTCGAATTCGGGATCCGGCTGCTGCAGGCCGGCGTGTCCGTCGAACTGCACCAGTGGCCCGGCACGTTCCACGGATCTCAGGTGATCCTCGGTGCCGACGTCTCGGTTCGTCTGCTCGCCGAGATCAGCGGTGCGTTGCGCCGCGGGTTGACCGCCGGCTCGGCGGACCTGCGGGCGGTGCCGGCATGACCACCGCCGTCGATCTGTTCGCCTCGTTCGTCCATCTCTACGACGACGGCCGCATCGAACCGGCCGAGCGCACGTTCGGCTCCGGCGAGCCAGGGTGGCACGTCATGACATTCCACGCGGAGACCGACGCCGAGGTGCATGCGGACTATTGGGAAATCCACACGGAGGCAGACGAACTCGTCGTCTGCCTCGCCGGGGAGATTCGGCTGTTCCTAAGGGCTGCCGACGACGGTCCAGGTGTCACCCTGACGACGGGACACGCGCTGGTCGTGCCGAGTGGGACGTGGCACCGCATCGCGTTGTCACGTCCCAGCGACATCATGTCGATCACGTTTCCCCGCGGCAGCCGGCTCGAGCAGCGCGACTGACCGCGGGGACAACGTCAGACCACCTCGCGGCGACGGCGCCCGATGTAGACGGCCAGGCCGACCGCACCGAGGCTCAGCACGCCGCAGGTCACCGCGGCGATGGTCAGCGCCTTGTTCGGGTTCTCCAGCCCCTTCTGGTCGTTGACCAGTTGCAGGTTGTAGTCACCGGGCAGCGGCGCCTCACGCGGCTCGTCGAGGCCCGGGAACTGCTGCGTCCGGTGCACCTCGAATTGCCGTTCGCCACTGGGGCTCTGGGTCCACTGACCCCAGGCCGGGGTGACACCGTCGAGCAGCACGCGGCGTTCGCCGTACTGCACGTCGTCACCGGCGTCGACGATGCGCTGCACCCGGAACGGCTGGTAGACCGCATCCGAATAGCGAACCTGGACAGGCACATTCGCGTAGCTCAGCACCGGCGGAGGCGGCGGGGGCAGCGGCACGCCGACACCCGGGTAGTAGCCGCCACCGAAGAAGCTGCCGACTGCCACGTTGACGGCGGTGTTGACGGCGTTCACCACGACTGCGGTGAAGCTGTACGCCGCGAGGTCGGCGACCTCCATGACGATGCGCTGTAGCGGCGGGATGTACACGATGCGCGGCGCGTTCCGGTAGACGTACACCACCCGCACGGGGTCGCGGTACGGGTTGAACAGCACCGGACGGTAGTAGTCGTCGTACTGCACCCAGTCCGGCCGCCACTGCCGCACGCGGTTGTCCCAGTCCCGGCCCATGGGCCGGTCGTCGCGACGGTCCCAGTCCCGCCGGTTGTCACGAAGGTTCCAGTCGGCGCGGCTGTCGAACTGGAAGTTGGCGACGTTGACGACCTTGGCGAGATCGGCCACGTCGTGCACCGGGGCCGGCGCAGGCAGTTTCACGTCGACTGCTGCGGCGGCCTTTGCGGTGGCGATGTCCTCGACCGGAGCGGTCAGCGTCTCGGGCTTGAGCAGCTCGATCGGCTTCACGTCGCGGACTTCGCGGGCCGCGGCGGTCGACGGCGACGCCGACTTCGACGAACCTGCCGTCACCGTGGCCGACGCGGAGGCCGAGGCTTCGACCCGTCCCGGCCCGGCCTCGACGCGCTCACCGAGCTGGCCCTCCACACCGGCGACCGGCTTGCCTTCTGCCACAGTGCGATCCGTGGGCGCCGTCGACTTGTCCGGATCGACAGCACCGGCCGGCGCCGGACGCTCGGCGAGCGCGGTGGTCGGGCCCTGCGTCACCGAGGTGGCGGACGGCGCCGACTTGTCGGGCTCGGCGACGGCGGTCGATGGCCGCGCCGGCGTGGTCGGGTCGACAGGCGCTTCCTGCGCCTTGGTGACCTTGGTGGTCGGCGCGGGAGCCTCGGTGTGCGACGGCGGGGCCGCGACGACAGGCGTCTCGACCGGCGGGGTCGTGGTCGCCGGAGCCTGTGGCGTCTTCTCCGGTGCCTTCTCGGGAGCCTTGTTCTCCGGGACCTTGTTCTCCGGAGCGGCGATCACCGGCGCCACCGGGGTGACGGGCGCCGCGGGCGGATCGGCCGGCGGCTTGGCCTGAACGGCGGGAACGTCGGCAGGAACAGGCCGGCTCGGCGCCTCTGCCTCTACCGGCTGCTCGCGCTGCTTGCGTCCCCGCTGGCCGCCGTCCTGCCCGTAGCCGCCACCGGAACCGGAGCCGTCCTGCGCAGCGGACGAATCCTGCCGCGGCGGCTTCGGCACCAGCGTGGTGGTGCTCGAGCTGTCTGAATCACTGCTCGGTTTGGCGGACACCGGCGCCGCGCCCACGGTGAGCGCGGTCAACGTCGTCACCACACCAGTGGCGACGACTCCCACGAGCCGGCTCTGCCGGCGTGCCTGGCCAAAATTTTTGTTATCGGTTTTATCGGTTCGAGTACCCATCGCGCATCGACTCCCTGCTGTGTCGCAACGTCTCACCGAGTCCATCTACTTAGACGGGCTCGGCGTTACATTCGACGTCTACTTGCCCGGGTTTGTTCCGGCCGCGATCGTCGCGGCCGGGCCGGCGGGCGGTGCGGGGGTCGTCGATCCCGCCGGGAACCCGGTCACCGGCACACCGGGAGTGCCGACGCGTCCCGCCAGCCACGGCAGGCTGGTCTGGAACGCCGTCACCGCGAACGGCCAGTCGTGCTTGCCCGGCTGCGCCACGACGGCGCAGTCGATGCCCAGCTGACGCCCCTGGGCACACAGCGTCTTCCCGGCCTCGGTCTGGTCGCCCGGGTTGCCGGCGCCGTCGCGGCCGCCGAGGCCGATGGCATCGGGGTGTGCCTTGGCGCCCTTCCACTGCGTCGGGGCATCCGACGAGATGGCGAACCAGCCCGAAACACCTTGATAAGGACCGTGTTTGGCCATCACCGTGCGCGGATCGAACGCCGCCCACTGAGCTTCACTGCCGCCGTAGAGCCGGGCGATGGTCTGCTCCTTGGTACCCGCGTTGGGTCCCATGTCCCCGGCGATGTCCACGAACGTGCCGAACTGCTCGGGGTGCATCACCGAGAGGTCCACCGCGCAGGTGCCGCCCATGGACCAGCCCACGACGCCCCAGTTGGCGGGTGTGGCGCTGACGCCGAACGTCGATTCCATATAGGGCGGGACGTCCTTGGTGAGGTGGTCGGCGACGTTGCCGCGCGGGCCGTTGACGCACTCGGTGTCGTTGTTGAACGAACCGCCCGCGTCCACGAAGACGAACACCGGCGCGTTGCCGCCGTGGGTCGCGGCGAAGTTGTCGAAGAGGCTGGCGACGTTGCCGATGCGCAGCCAGTCCGCCGGGGTGTTGAACTCGCCGGCGACCATCATCACAGCCGGCAGCGGCGGGGTGTTGCGCGCGAACCATGCCGGCGGCAGGTAGACGATCTCGGTGCGGTGTTTGAAGCCCGATGCGGTGTCCGGGATGTCCACCTCGACCACCGCGCCGTGCGACGGGACGACACCGGCGGCCTTCATCGAGGTGACGCTGGACATCTCGGTCTCGTCGGTCAACGGGCCGGCGGTGAGCTCGCCCCACGCGGTCTGCACCGTCGGGAAGTAGCCGACCCAGTCGTTGAGGGCAACGCCGGTACTGAGCACACACAGCGGCACGGCGAGGACCGCGACGCCGCGGCGCCACCACGGGGTGCCGCGCCAGCCGAGTATCAGCACGCCCAGCGCCAGGCCCGACAGGCCCACCCAGATCCACAGGGCCGGCGGCGCCGGGTTCCCCGCCAGGCCTTGCGATGTGGTGAACCAGTTCGCCCATGCGGCGGCCGCGATGCCGAGAATGGCGCAGACCGGCAGCCACAGGTAGCGCCACCGCCGGCCCCGCCAGCCGATGGCGACGAGCAGCACGATCGCGGCGATCACCTGGATGGTCACCGGCAGCCAGCCGTAGAGCAGGGACAGTCCGTGGTGATTGGGGGCGACAACGGGCGGAAGAGTCGGGGCGGCGGGGCCGCCGGAGGCGTCGGCAAGGAGCGTCGTCGTCACAGAATTCGATGATGGTGGCGGTAGCTGTGCGCCGGCTGTGCTGACCGCATGAGGCTCGTGAGCTTCGGGCTAGCCGATCCCCACGCCGAAATACAGCTCGGGCACGACGCCCGGAAAGAGGTCGCGCGGGTTGGCGCCGCCGGCCTGTCCCGGAATGCCGACGCAGACGTCCTCCTCGACGCCGTCGACGTGCCGGCTCTGGCAGGTGGCCGGCTGGTCGGCGGTCGCGGTCGGCGCCGTGAGGAATCCGGCACAGAGAGCCGCCGACAGTCCGGCGGCCAGCCGCGCTGTCTTGTTCATCGCGTTCATTGCACTCGTCATTGCTCGGGCATTCGTCGCCATGCCGGTTTCCGCCTTGTGACCAGTTTGCGCCCGGCCGATTCGGGACGCCAGGACCATTCCGAACGAATGCCAGACGGTCCAATTCACTCTAGTAACAGCAGTCACAGCTGTCACATAGGAAACTCTAATGTGGATTAGTAACTCAGATCACTTCAATAACAATTGCATCACTGAGCGCGATTGAATCACTAATAACAAAAGAATCACAGGCCCCAGTAGTGCCTATAACCACACGGTAAACACTACTCACGTAACAACTCACTGACCTGCAGCGACACGCCCAGTAACAACAGTCAGCGCCGTCGCTTCTGCATCAGAAATATGCAGAAACACTAAAATTACTCGAAGAATAACAATTACCCCATTAGCACAGCTGATTATCAGGTTTAACGTCTGTATAGACAGCACCATGCGTCAATTGCGAACCATTTTTGCGAGCGGAATCAGGCCGTTCGCACAACAGGATCGAGGTGGGTATGAGCGGGCACCTATTTGTTCGTGCGGTCGCCATCTCCGGCGTCCTCGCGATCTCCCAACTGTCGTTGGCGATCTCCGAGGCAAACGCCGAACCCAACTGGGACGCCATCGCCCAGTGCGAATCGGGGGGCAACTGGTCGGCCAATACCGGCAACGGCTACTACGGCGGGCTCCAATTCAGCCCCGGCACCTGGACCGCCAACGGCGGCACCGGCTCACCGGCGGCGGCCAGCCGCGGAGAACAGATCCGCGTGGCCCGAAATGTCATGAAGACACAGGGAATCGGCGCATGGCCGGTATGCGGTAGCGCGGCTGGACAGGCTCAAGCGCCCAACGTGTGCCGCACTCTCGTGCAGTTCATCCCGCTGTCGAACCTGCCGTTCCTGTGCCGGACGCTGCTCAGCGTCTTCCGCTGACGGCCAGGAGAACTACCTGCTGGTCAGCATCGCGAGTTCCTGCTCGGTGACCAAGCGCTCCATCTCGGCCCGGTAGGCCTGGTCGTCGGACGGACGACGGGTGACGGCGGCGGTGACCTGCGCGACGATGCGTTCCACCTTGCGAGCTGTAGACATCATTGGACGCTCCCAACCACGAACTGAATGGCCTGACTGCCCTCCGGCCACTCTGATCACACTGGTCTACACGCGTCACATTTTGGATACGGCTGCATCACATGTCGCGCACGTTGGCGTGCCGTGCGCGTGTCGCGCGCAATCGTCGTGAGACCGTGCCGCGCTCCGCGACACGACGCCCGTCAGGCGGCGTCGGCGCGCAGTGCCGCCAACAGCGCCGGGGCCGCCTCATCGAAGAAGCTGTCCTGGGAATCTCCGCCGATCTGCACGAGTGCGATATCGGTGAAGCCGGCGTCCCGGTAGGCGCTGACGGCCTCAACGACGGCGTCGATGTCCGGGCCACAGGGAATCTGCTCTGCCACGTCCTCCGGTCGCACGAACCGCGTCGCGGCATCAAAAGCCTTGGGGTTGGGCAATTCCGCGTTCGTCGGCCAGCCACCGCCGAACCACCGGAACTGTTCGTGCGCACGCGCCACTGCCTTGTCGCGATCGCGGTCCCAGCAGATCGGCAACTGCGCCACCGCGCGTCCCGTCGTCTCCAGGCCCTGCACCCGACGCTCATGGATCCACTGGTCGACGATCGGTTTGTCAGGTGACACGTCGATCATGAAGTCGGCGAAGTCAGCCAGCCGCCCGACCGCCTTCTCCCCTGTCATCGAGATGCCGATCGGGACGGGATCGGCAGGCAGATCCCACAGTCGCGCGGAGTCGACCTGGAAGTACTCACCCTTGTGGTTGACGACCGCGCCGTCGAGGAGCTGGCGGATGATCTTGGTCGCCTCGCACAGCATGTCGAGGCGGCGCTCGTAGGCCGGCCAGCCCTGACCCGCCACGTGTTCGTTGAGGTTCTCGCCGGTGCCCAGCCCGAGGAGGAACCGGCCGTCCGCCAGAATCTGTGCCGTCGCCGCCTGTTGTGCGACGACAGTCGGGTGGTACCGCATCGTCGGACACGTGACGTAGGAACAGAGCTCCACCCGGCTGGTCGCATGCGCAACGGCACCGAGCACCACCCAGGCGTTCGGCGCATGCCCCTGCGAGACCAACCACGGCGAGTAGTGGTCACTGCAAACTTCGAAGTCGAAGCCCACTTCCTCGGCCCGAACAGCATGTCTGACAAGCTCTTTCGGGCCGCATTGTTCAGTCATCAAGGTGTAGCCGAATGAAGTCATACGCGCGCCCCTCCGATGTAGCGCCAACTACTGATCCTGCTGGTTCGCGCGCTCCCGCGCCTCTGCCGCCTTTGCGGCCGCCCGGGCGGATTCCGCCTCGGCTTCCCGCTTCGCCGCGTCGCGCTGCGCCTCGCCCTTGTCCTGCTGCGCCTGGCCCTCACGGAACAGGTCGTCGCGGCCGATCAGCGCACCGAGCAACGTCTTCACCTTGCCTTTGATGCCTTCGACGAGACCTTTGGCAGCTTCTTCCGGACCGCTCTTACCCATGAGCTCCTCTTTCCGGTCGTGGTTTCGCGACGGCCGAGCCATCCAGCCGCCACTGGATGGGTTCCCCGACCGTCGGATGCGAAACATGGGCTCGCGTGGCTGCACAACATGGCCCACGCCGGGCCGTGGAGAAGTCTCAGTCCCCCAGCGACGCCAGATAACGGATGCCGCCGATACCCGGCAGGAAGAAATAACCGCCGCCCTTCAACGTGGTGAAGGCCGGAAGTCCCTTGTGCACCTTGCGAATCGGCCGTTTCGGGACCGTGAAGTCGAGCGTGCCGTCCTGCGTACCGCAGATCGGGTCATGCTCGTTGCCGAGTTCGTGGAACGCCTTGTCGTTGATCCAGACGTTCTGCGCAAACTCGAACTGGCGCACCAGATCCGCGCAGATGATGAAGGCCGCGATACCGCGGTCGACACCGTCGTCCGGTGCTCCGTCGGGCAGTGCCGGGCCGTACGTCGCGCCGCGCCGGATCATCCGGCGGCGATTCATGTAGTGCGCGGTATCGCGCGGATTGAGCCGCCGTGCGTGCGCCCCCAACGGACACGCGTAACCGAACGGATCCTCTTCCTTGTAGTTGAAGTCGTTGTTGCGCATCGGATCCGCGCCCAACTCGGGGTCGTCCTTGTCCGGAGCCAGCACCAGCGGGGCGCCGCTGCGCCACCGGCCCATGAACTTGGCGGCCAGCAGCTCTTCACCTTCCGGGCTGTCCGCGTTCTGGCGCAGGTACTCGCGAAAGACGGCGACGTGCTCCTCGAGCCTGCGGTACGCCATGTAGCTGCCGTTGCGCGAAAGCACCTCGGGCTGAGGCAGATCCACCACCGGCCCGTTCTCGTCGTCGTACCCGAGAATGAACTCCCCGGGCGCCAACGGGTCGCCCGAGCCTGGCGTCGGCTCCTCCCCCGACCCCTTCATGACCGGTTGCGACAACCGGTCCCGGAATCCGAAGTGGTCGTGGGCGTAGTTGAACGGCGGCGTGGCATTGAGATCCAGATACGACAGGCTGCGCACGCCGTCGGTCCGCGCGAGTAGGTCGTCATGCGCCGCGATGGACTTCGCATTCTGTTCGTCCGTGCGGGAGAACAGGATTGCGATGGCGTGCAGGTCATCACCGGCCAACCCGCCGACCCAGTGCTCCGGTGCCGCGGGCCCGACGTCACCCAGGATGGCGGCCCGCGATGCCATACCCTCCCGAAACGCATCGGGGAACGTCGCCAATAACTCCTCGGGCACGCCCAACGCGCGCAGGCCATTCCAGGTGAACGCCAACGTGACCCAACGATCGGACTCGTCCATCGTCGCCTTGGCGTCGGTCGCGGACTGCACCTTGTCCTGCATCTCTGCCAGCCATGCCCGGCCACCTTCAGGGGTGTCGAACGTCAGGAACTCGTAGCGCCCGGTGAGCGCAGGGGTCCGGGTCAGCAGGATGTGCTGAATGTCGTCGAACTCGAGCATTACTGCATTTGGTCCAGCATCGTCGAGAACGCCGCCTTGAGCCGCAACGCCTTCTTGATCTCGTCCGCGGTCACGTAGGGGTACTCGCCGTACTCCAGGAAGCTCGGCTGCTGATGGTCCCGGACGAACTTGATGAATGCCTCGGTGTTGGTCTGCCAATCTTCCGGGAAGCCTTCGAGATTGGTGAACACCGTCGTGACGCCGGTTGCGCTGAACAGTGCCACCGCATCTTCGGTGTACTTGTCGAAATCGGTGTCGAAGATGCCCATGTACTGGAAGTGCAGACCCGAGCCCACGTCGAACAGGTTCCAGCGCAGGTAGTGCAAGCGCAGCGGCGCCAACGCCTCCGGACTGGCCTTGATGGTCTCCTCGATGGTCTTGCCGTACGCCCTGACCACTTCCTCGCGGCCCTCTTTCACCTTCGCGATGATTGAGAAGCCGTAGCAGGCCGGCGTCTTCGGGAACACCGGGCCGTAGCGGCCCCGCACCTCCTCGAAGTAGCCCTCCTTGGGGATCGCCATGGCCGCCGGTTTGGTCCAATCCTGGCTGTTCTCGCTCATATTGACCCCTTCGTCACGCATACTCGACGGGACGGACGGTACCACCGCCGCCATGCTTCGCGCGGCGATTGTGGCCCGGTCGCTCAGCAAACCGCACCAAGGATTAACACAGCCTAAACAACGCAATAATCGCGCAACCGCTTCTTGAGCGGCAACGCCCAATTATGCTCAGCCGACACCGGTTCCGCGCACCGGCACCGTGCCGACCACCGCGAGCCAGCCGTTCGAAGGAAGAAGACCATGCGACTGAAGCAGCGCTCCCTGAGTCTGGGTCTGGCGCTCACGTTTGTGCCCATCGGCCTCAGTGCGGCAGCGCCGGCCTCGGCCGACTGCACCGGCGCCGGATACGCCACCGTGTGCGCACAGGGTGACGTTCGTGGCGGCGGCCCCACGCCGCCCAGCGCGGCCTACCCGTCGTACTGCGCTGATCCCTGGTATTGCGACGACGGCTGGGGCGTGGACGTCATCGTGCCCCTGCCCCCGCGCCCGCCGCTGCGCCCCGGCGGCGGTGGCGGTATCGGTCCGCGTCGCTGATCCCTTTATTTCGACAACCTCGAGGAGCAACCAAACATGAGAATCCGCAACATCATCGGTGCCGGCCTGATCGCCGGTGCGACGTTCATCGGCACAGCCACGACCGCCATTGCCGACCCGCCGGACTGCACTGCCGGCGACCTCGCGAACGTGATGTCCGGCGTGAACGCCGCAACCGCGTCGTACCTGTTCACGCACCCCGATGTGAATGCGTTCTTCACGGGTCTCAAGGGCAAGACTCGGGATCAGATGCGGACCGATATCACCGCGTACATGGATGCGAACCCGCAGGTGAAGACCGACATCGAGGGTATCCGCCAGCCTGCGGCCGACTTCCGCGCGCGCTGCAACGCCCCGATGCCGGACGGTCCGCTGAACTGACGGCGGGGGCCGGAGAGGAGTGAAACCGATGAGCTCTCGCATGAGGGTGGCCGGCGGCGCGGTTGCGGTCAGCGCGGCGGTGATCGTGACGATCACCGGATGCAGCAAGGATTCTGCGCCACCCGCCGCGTCGAAGTCGGCGACGTCGTCGAGCGCCGCCACGTCGACGACCGCCTCCACTCCGGCCCAGCCCGTCGACTACTCGGCGCTGCTGATCAAGGCGACCGACCTCGTCGCACCCGAGGAATTCATCGCAACCCCGCCCGTACCGGACCCGGGCGGTAAACCCGGTGTCGCAACGTCGTTCGGCAACGCCGACCGCACCCACGTCGTCGGCGACACCATCCTGATCCTGCCGGACCCCGCCGCCGCCACCGCGGCGCTCGAGGCAGCCAAAGCCACGCTCGGGGGCAGCGTGGTGGGCGGTACGCCCGCACCGATCGAGATTGGTAGCGGCGGCATTTCGGTGTCGGGCAACTCGCCCGACGACTCCAAATCGGTGACCGTCGTGCTGTTCACCGAGGGCCGCGCGTTCGTCACCCTCGAATTCGACGGACCCAAGGACGCCACCCCGCCGTCCGACTTCGTGCTCGACGTCGGCCAGAAACAGGCCCTGGCCATCAAGAACGGGCTGCACGGCTGACGGTCGTCCACCCGCTCCCGTAACCGCAGCCACCGCTCACCGCTGCAATATTGGGATCGGTAGCCGTCCCGGCGTTGTGTCCTTGCCCGGTAGGCGTCCCAAACGGATTCCAATCGGTGCGCCGTAGCGTGCCGAAGCGGTCACCGCTGACCGCGTCCGACGACGGACGTCCTACCGAGTAGTGACCGGAACAACGAAAGGCTGCAATGACTGAGATACCGCCAGGGAACTACCCTCCGCCGCCCGCCGGCGGCCTTCCGCCCGCAGGTGGACCGCCCAACAACAACCTGGTGCTGGGCATCCTCGTCACGATCTTCTGCTGCCTACCGTTCGGCATCGTGTCGATCGTCAAGGCGACTCAAGTGTCGGGTCTGTGGGCCCAGGGCCAGTTCCAAGCCGCGCAGACTGCCGCGGACGAGGCCAAGAAGTGGGCGACGTGGGGTGCGATCGCCGGCGCCGTGGTGCTCGTGATCTACCTGGTGTTCACGTTCGTGATCGGCGCGGCGTCCTACGGGGCTGCGTTCACCTGATGCGACTCGACGGTGGCCGCCGCACCCACAGTGGTGCCGGCGGTCCACCGGCGGGGAGCCGCGCTGACAGCATTGGGCGACAACAGAATCCGGGTACCGGTTCAGAGCCCACTCGGATACGTCTCCGGAGTTTCCCCTTCGTGCCAGACGCTGGTCGGCTCGAGCGGTTCCAGCGCCCGGGTCCGGTCGATATGGATCATCGCGTCGTACTGATCGGCGGCACGCACGTGGTAGTAGTGGCTCTGCCGTTCCGTCTCGGGGCGGTAGATGACGCCGATGGCGCGGCTCAGGCGCGCCACCGAAAGCGGTTCGGCGGCTTGACGAGTGAGCAGGGGCGATACGAAGAATGACGTGCCACCCACAGCGTGCAAGAGCTCCTCGACACTGCCGCTGAGTGCAGGCCGGACCGCCTTGCGTTGGGCGACGCCACCCCACCTGCTCGCCGCGGTCACGGTGCCTGCGTAGGTGCTGAAGCCGATCAACCGGCACTCACGGCCATACCGTTCCCGGACCAACTGGCCGAGCGTGAGCTGTCCATCACGACCCACCTCCGTCGCGCGCGCGTCACCGACATGCGAATTATGCGCCCAGACAACGACTTTGGAGTCTTTGGCGCCGTCGCGGTCCAGGTGGTCCAGCAACGCGCTCAACGTGCGGGCCATGTGTTCGTCGCGCAGATTCCATGACGACACCCGGCCACCGAACATCGTGCGGTAATACTCTTCGGCGTCACGAACGGCCTGCGCGTTCTGTTCGGCGTAGAACGCCTCGTCCTCACCGAGCAGGCCGTCCTGATTGGCGATATCCGCCGCGTTGCGCTGCATATCCAAGAGCTGTTCGATCGCCTGGCGTTCACACGTCCGTCCCGCGCCGAAGGCCGCGGCATAGCCGTATTCCTGACCGTCTTCGGCCGACGCGACATGGTCGAAGCAGGCGTAGCGCTCGCGGGCCCTGCCCGCGGCTCGCGGATCAACCTTGTCGAGATACGCGATGACCTCACTCATGGAGCGGTGCATGCTGTAGAGGTCCAAGCCGTAGAAACCGGCCGGCCTGCCGCTGCGATCGGCGAATTCGGTATTGCACCGGCGCAGCCAATCGACGAAATCCCGGACCACGACGTTGCGCCACATCCAGGCCGGAAATCGTTCGAACCCACTCAGCGCCTGATCCGCGGACCGATCGTCACCGAGTCCACGAACGAACCTGTTCACCCGGTAGGAGTCCGGCCAATCCGCCTCAGCCGCAACGGCGCAGAACCCCTTCTGCCGGATGAGCCACCGCGTGATCGCGGCACGTGCGGCGTAGAACTCATGCGTTCCGTGCGACGCCTCCCCGATGAGGACGATTCGCGCATCGCCGATCAGCTGTTCCAGCACGTCCACCGGCGGTACCCCGTCGGGTGCCTCGATCGCGACGGAGCGGATGACGTGCGCTGACGCGTGCCTGCCCAGGGTTCGCAGTGACATCGATCGACTCCTCTCATCGACCGGCATTCCCCGCTTTCAGATGCGTAAACGGCAACCCCGATTCTCGGAGGTTTGACGCATGACTCAGACCCTGCTGGTGACCTCGGTCAGCGCCCGATCCAGCATGTTGAGCGCCCGCACCGACGCACGCACCGGGCCCGGCCGCATCTCCGGCAGCCCGACATCGAATACGGCTGCGTCGCTTCGCTTCTCAGCTCCGACGTCTTCGCCGGCGATCAGTCTCCGCACCCGCGCTATCGCTTCATCGGCGCGTGCGGCGGCCTGATGCAACGCGGCGTCGGCGCCATCGGGAGGCTGCCCGGCATGCGACGCGGTCACCCCGGCACGCGCCAGGGCATGCGCCGAACGGTTCGCGACCTGCAATCCGCGCATCAGGCGCCGCACCCCGTGCCGCAGTTCCGAGACCGGGCCCATCTGGAGCGGTTTGCCGGCAGTGATTGCTGCCTTCAACGAGTTGTCCATCCGGCGGGTGTCGACAACCAGATCGCCGGCATCGCCGGCGGTCAGTACCGCCGTCACCGCGGTGTCGATCACCCGCTTCATCTGGTCGAGGTAATCGGTGACCTTTTCGGCGAACGTGGCGCGGGTCTTGGTGGAGAAGACGAAATACGCGGACGCGATACCCACCAGGCTTCCCACTGCCGTTTCCGCGATGCGTACCTCGAGGACCTGGGCGCTGAAATTGCCGAGGAGGCCATACAACATCGCCAGCAGGACCGTCACGAAGAAGGTCAACCAGAAGTAGGCGACGGTTGCCAGGTAGAACGCGAAGAACACGCAGACGACGAGGACGACGATCTGCAGCGCCGGGTTCCGCCCGATCTCCGCGGCGAGCAGCACGCCCGCCACCACCCCGGCGATGGTGCCGACAATGCGATGACCGGCACGCGAAAGGATCTCGCCGCGCGTCGAGACGCCCGTGAACACCAGGAAGGCCGTCAGCACCGCCCAATATCCGCGATCGGGCGAGATCAGATTGCCCAGAACCGTTGCGGCACTGGTCGCCACCGCGACCTGAATCGCGGCCTTGGTGCTGGGATTGAGCCCCTGAGGCGTGTCGTGGTCGTCGTCGCCGTCGGTCTCGGCGGCGGCGATATCGTCGTCGCTGATGCCGCGGGCGTTGGTGGTGATGTGGTGAATTGCCAAGTGCGCCTGCATCGCCCGGTACGCCGTGACGGTCGCGACGCCCGCCGAGGCCGAAAGGTCGGCCTTGTCCGCCGCTGCGGCACCCATCCGCCGGGCCTGCCGCAACTGTTCGTCGGTGGGGTTGTTGTCCAGGCAGATCCGCAGCGCTGCGACCGCATCAACCAGGCCGTCGGGCCACGGCTCGTCCTGGTCCAGCCACCACAGGAACGACGCCGCCTGCTCCAGCATGATCTGCGCCTCGAAAACCCGCAGCGCCAGGTCCTTACTGGTGACGCTCAGTGATTTGGCGGCCTCGTGCCGATCGAGCCAGTCGTCGATGAGCAGCGCAGTCTCACCGAGCTGGTCGAGTTGGTGCCGGGCGACCTCGACACTCACCTCGCCGCGCCGGGTGGCGACATCCAGTGTCGAGAGCGATGCGGCGCGCAGCGCCGACAGGAGGCGACGTGCCTCGATACGTGGCCGTTCGGGAAACAGCAGCACATGCACCAACAGTGACGACACGATGCCCACCGCAACGGCCACTGCCAACACCGGAATCTGATGCACCGGGGTCCGCAGGAACATGACGAAGAAGTACGAGATGAAGGCGACCATCCCGAGCGCGTTTCCGCGCGGGCCGTACCGCCGCACCCACACCGCGGCGAAGAGCACAGCGATGAAGCCGACGTCGACGATCTTCCCGTGGGGCACCAGGAATGCGGCCAAGGCCATGGCGCCGATCGCCGGGAAGAACAGCAGCAGCGTCGTGATGTTGCGGCTGCGCTGGTCTCGGTCCTTCACGGCGGCCGAGGCCTGCATCGCGACCACCGCGCCCAGCATCGCGACCGTCACCGGCTGGCCGGCCGCACGGGTGAACACCAACATCGCGCCGATCGCCAGCAGCAGCGAGAAGGTGGTCGCCGCTGCGCTGCGCAACCGGATGCGTCCGGGGTCGGCAGCGCTGAGGACACTCGCTCTCCGCACCACCGCCGCCACCCGCACAGGCCAATTCTGCGGCATCAGCCTGTGTGGCATGTCCAGCTCGGTGGACGTCGCGGTTCTGGCTTCGCAGCGTTGCCAACCGGCGTAAGTTACCGTCGTGGCACGTCGCAAAGGTGGGCTGACCAGCAGGTTGATCAGCGCTGCCATCGCATCGCGGCTAAGTCGCGATGAGGAAGTCGGCGGCATGACGCTGCCGAACGTGCGGCTGTGGCTCGGCGGTGAACGCAATCAGCCACTTGGCGATTCGGTGGTTCTGCAAGTGCGTTCGGCCGGCCTGCCCTGCGACGTGATCGCCACCGGCGAGATCGACGTCCCCCGCCGGATGCGCCAGCCCCGGACACTGCATCTGCGGCCCGCCATGCTGAACCTGCCGCCCTTGCGCAAAGCCACGCTTGCTGTCGAGATTCCTCCCGTCGCGCAGCGCAAGGCCGCTCGCGCACTGAAACGAGGCGAACCCGTCATCGCCGTGATCGAAGTCGAAGCGACGGATAGTCGGGGCAGTTCGGCGAGGGTCACGCGGCGAGTGTCGTTGAGTCCACCGCGTCAGGGAGTTTGAGTTCGGGCCGGGCGGTGCTCGGTGTCAAGGATCAACCGAAGCAGGTGTAAAGCATCAGCCGAAACACTGTCAGGCATCACCCGACAGAGAAATGTCAGCCATCAGCCGACGTAATACAGCTTTGAGTAGGGCGGGCGGGGCTCGAACCCGCGACCAATGGATTATGAGTCCACGGCTCTAACCAACTGAGCTACCGCCCCATCGCGAAGATCGCGGCCACCATGTTCGCATGGCGCCGCGGGCGGGCACCCCATGGGCTGCCATCGGCGTTGCGGTCTAAGAGCCGCCACGCCGGCAGAGCGCTTCCGCCAGCCGCTCCGTCGACTCTTCCATCTGCGCGCGGCCGATGACCGGCAGGCGCTCCAGCATGTCGGTGTGTCGGAATGCCGACCAGTCGTATGTCTCAGTGACAAGTGTCCGCTCCGGTCCGATCGGCGTGAGCCGCCATATCCAGGTGTGACCCGCAGGTTCTTGGCCGGGTTCGGCGGGGGCCCATCCGACAGCACGGTCGGGCTCGTAACAGATGACGTGGTTCTCGACTCGGTTGCCCGCTCGCATGTTCATCACGAACACCGCACCCAACTCGCTGAGGCGGCGATGGTCGGCCGAACTGAGGATCATGCCGCTCGTATCGAGCACAACATGGTTGTCCGGCGTGGTCAGAAACGCGAACACGCGATCAGCAGGCGCGTCCACGACACGTGGTACCTGTATGCGGCTGTGGTGAATAGCCATCACTGAAGCTCCTCTGCGAATTCACCGCCTATATATCGAGACTGCGCACAGCGCCGTTTGTCATCGTGGCTCGGTGTAAACGGGCATCTGATCGGCCCTGAGCGGATGCGTCTCTTTGGCTGCACGCCAAGCCGGTGGAACGGCTTCAACGACGCCTTGTTTCGCGCCGACGCGACCGGCAGGGTGTCCAGTCGCGCGGCAACACGGTCAGGCTGCCCAACTGCCACCAGGCATCATGTGGAGCGTGACTGGCTCTCATTCGTTCGACCAAGCCCTGGAACTGCAGCCCGTCGATGACACGCGCATGCGTGGGCAGACGCACCCGGATTGGGCGAACATGGTCGGCCCCTTCGGCGGCATCACCGCGGCGACGCTGTTGCACGCCGTCGAGCTGCGACCCGACCGCATCGGTGAGCCGCTGGCACTCACGGTCAACTTCGCCGCGCCCATCGTCGACGGCGAGTTCGACATCACCTTGAAGCCCGCCCGCACCAACCGCACGAACCAGCACTGGATCGCCGAACTCAGCCAGGACGGCGACATCAAGACCACGGCCACCATGGTTTTCGGCATCCGCCGCGACACCTGGTCGGACGATGAGTCACGCATGCCGAGTGCGCCCAGGCCGGAGGGGCTCGAAGTCAGCGGCCCTCCCCTGCCGTGGGTCAGCCAGTACGACATGCGTTTCGTCGAAAACCCTTTCCCGGCAGAGGATTCCGAGCCCAGTGAGTCGTCGCGGACGACGCTGTGGGTGCGGGACGCCGACCAGCGCGGCCTCGACTTCGCCGCCCTGGCCGCGATGTCCGACATCTTCTATCCCCGGGTTTTCCTGCGGCGCGGCGGATTCTTCCCGGCCGGCACCATCTCACTCACCACGTACTTCCACGCCAATGGGCAGGAACTCGAAAGCATCGGCGGGGACTACGTATTGGGCAGTGCGCACGCGAATCGCTTCTCGGACGGGTACTTCGACCAGAGTGCGCATGTGTGGGCCCGCGATGGCGCGCTGCTCGCCAGCACCCATCAGATCGTGTACTTCAAGGGCTGAAGTCCTCACCAGCGAGCGACTCGTTGCGGCGCACGTGGCACTGCCGTCGCGGCATGGTATGCCGTGGCGCGGTGCCGGATCAGATTGCGGGACTGTCACTTTCGCCGCCGTCATCGTCGCCGCTCTCGGGTGGGTAGAGGGTGGGGTGCCAGTAGTGGTTGGTTCGGGGTTGGCCGACGTCCAGTAGTGGTGGCGGGGTCCAGTGGGCGCGGCCGTTGGCCATGGTGGTGTGCCAGCCGCCGGTGTCGGCGAGGCGGTTGTCGGGTCCGCAGGCCAGGGCGAGGTTGGTGATGTCGGTGGGGCCATCATCGCGCCAGTCGGTGTCGACGTGATGGGCCTGGCAGCGTGAGGCGGGGGCGGTGCAGTGGGGTTTGGTGCAGCCCAGGTCGCGAGCGAACAGGGCGAATCGTTGCGCCACAGTGGCGGTGCGACGCGCTCGGCCCAGGTACAGCGGTTGTTCGGTGTGGTCGTCAAAGACGACGAGGTAGTGGTCGGCGCCGCGGGCAGCCATGCGGATGAGATCGCGGATCGGTAACCGGCTGCCGGTGAGGGTCAGTGCGTGGCCGGTGCCGCGCTCCAAGTCGGCGACAGTGCAGGTGGCCGCGATGGCCACAGGTAGGCCGTTGTGGTCGCCGAGGTCGGTGCCGAGGGCGATGCGGCCCATGGCGGCCAGGGCGTCGTGGTTGCGTTGGTCGGTGCTGCGGGTGTCGTGGTCGATCTGGGCTTGGGTGGGGGTGCCGGATTGGCAGGGTGTGGGGTCGGCGGGGTTGCACATGCCGGGGGCGCCGAGTTTGTCGTGGACTGCTTCGAGGGTGGCGCGTGCTTCGGGGTCGAGCCAGCCGTCCACTTTGGACATGCCGTCGGGTTGTTGCTTGCCGATGCGGAAGCTGCGTTTGCGGGCGCGTTCGGCGTCATCGGGCAGCGGCCCGTCCTGATCGAGCAGGTACAGCAGCGCCTCAGCCGCGGCCCGCAGTTCTTCCGGGGTCTGGTGCCGCGCCCCGGCAACCAGGGACTGTTCAAACTGCCCGCGGGTGCCGGGGTCGACCCACCCGGGGAGTTTGTTGATGAACTGGCCGATCACTTTCACGTGCTCGGTGTTGATCACGCCGTCGGCCTGGGCGGCGGCGACGAACTCCCACTCCGGCGGCAACGGTTCGCCGGTCAGCCCGGTGCGGGGCGCCAAATACTGGGCGTCGCGGACCTGGCGGTTGGCTTCCGTGGCGTCCAGGCGCAAGCGGATACGCAGCACCTCAGCCCAATTTTTCGCGCCCAGTTCACGGGCCGTGACCTGAGACTGCGCCGCAACCAAGATCCGGTGATCGACGGCCTCGGCCGCGCATTTCAGGGTTTCGCGGCGGGACTTCAACGCCAACAACGTCGCCACGTCCAGGCCGGTGTAGTCCAGGGATGCGAGCCGCGCGTGCGCCGCCTCGTAGGCGGCGTACGCCTCCTCGACAGCGGCCGGATCGGTCAATCCCATACATCGAACACTAGTTCGAACCACCGACACGAAACCGCCAGCGATGTGACGCTAGTTACCTACCGTGACCAGCGCAAACAAAGTGACCAAAGTTTTTCAGAGCGCTCCCAGAACAGCCCCTAGGAGAACACCGGCTGCCCGTCGGCTCCGAGCAGATAGCGCTCGGTGCCCTCACTGACCCGCGGCGCGTCGCCACCCAAAGCGACGGCAATCTTGTTGATGCCGTTGCGCATCACGTCGAGGGTGATCTCGGTGGCCTCCGCGTCGGAGAAGTGCGCCCGCACCCCTGCGGCAACGTCGGCCGGTATCCGCGACGGCGTCCACACCAGAGCGTCGACGTAGCGCAGCGCGGCTTTCGGCCTCTCGTCGAGCAGCGTCGACGACTCGTACAGTTCGATTTCCGAGTACAGCGACTCATTGCCGCCGGCATCCAATGCTGTGCCCTCGCGCAGCGACTTGCACAGCCGGCAGTTGTGCGCGGCCGCGCCGCGCAGTCGCACCACTTCGGTCAGCACCGGATCGAGCTCGCGGCGTGCCCCTACCGAACTTGCGAAGCGGTTCAACAGCAGGTCCACCGGGTCAGTGTCGTGATCCCAGCCGTCGGGATCGGCGATCGGCGGCAGCCCGAGCGCCGCAAATCCGGCCTGCACTCGCGGCACGAAGTCCGCGACGTACATCAACGCCACGATGCGAAAACTGTTGGCGCCCAGCGCTGCAGTGAGCTCTCCGCGCTGAGCCGCGGAAATCACCGACACGTCGGTGCTGAACTGCTCGGCGAACTCAGCCACCAGCGGCTCGGCGTCGGACACGGGCCCGAACACTGCTTCATAGGGCAATGGCGCGAGGCCCAGGGTCTCGGCACACGTCTGCCGCATCGCCGCGTTGAGCCGCCGATCGGCGGGCGGCGACAGTGCGATCAGGGACGTCAGTAGCTCCTCCACACCCCGGATTATTGCCGCGATGAGACGATCGACGCATGAGTTCGACCGTCTCGGCCGCATTCGCCTCCGACAACGCTGCTGGTGCTCACCCACGGGTGGTGGAGGCGATCGTCGCCGCCAACCAGGGCCCGGTGAGCTCGTACGGCACCGACCCGGGCACCGAACGCGCAGCGCAGGCCGTCAGAGCGGCCTTCGGGGCCCCCGATGCCGAGGTCCTGTTCGCACTGACCGGCACCGCGGCCAACATCATCGCGCTGGCTTCGGCAGTACGGCCCTGGCAGGAAATTCTGTGCAGCGATATCGCGCACTCGTTGCTCGACGAAGCCGGTGGGCCGGTACGAATCGCCGCGGCACAACTGACCCCGCTACCGAGCGATGACGGCCTGATCTCACCGAAGGAACTCGATCGACACATTGCGCGCCGCGGCGAGGTGCACCACTCGCAGCCGCGCATCGTCACCATCACCCAGTCGACCGAGAACGGCCGCGTCTGGTCGCCCGCCGCGCTGACGGAGTTCATCGACTACGCCCACCAGCACGACCTGCTGGTCCACGTGGACGGCTCGCGAGTCGCCAATGCCATTGCCGCCCTTGGCATCACTCCACAGGAAGCCATCGGTGACGCCGACATCGTCACCGTCGGCGGCACGAAAAACGGCATGCTGTTCGGTGACGCGGTACTGATCCGCCGGCCCGCACATTTCGAGGGAATTCGCTTCGTACAGAAGCAGATCGGCCACCTCGCCAGCAAGCACCGCTTCATCTCGGCTCAGTTCGAGGCCATGCTGCACGACGATCTCTGGTTGCAGACGGCAGCCCACGCCAACCGCATGGCGGCGACATTGAGCGCCGGGTTCGCGGAGGCAGGGCTGCAACTGGCGGCGCCGACCGAGGCCAACGAGGTGTTCGTCATCCTCGATGCCGCAACCACCGCGCGGGTCCGGGAGCGGTTCGCGGTCCATGCTCCCGACCCGCTGCGACCGATCGTGCGCTTCGTCTGCTCCTGGGCCACCACCGACGACGACGTCGCCGAGGCACTGAAAGTTATTGCGCCTGACTGACCGACGACATGTGGAAGTCCGGAATCCGCAGTGACGGCATCTGGGCCCGGGTGGCCCAGTCGCCCCATTCGCGCGGCAGCGTGGTCTCGCTGACGCCGGCCTCGGTCGCGCGCCGCAGCAGGTCCAGCGGACTCTCGTTGAACCGGAAGTTGTTGACCGCGGCCGTCACTTCCCCGTCCTCGATGAGGTAGACGCCGTCGCGCGTCAGACCGGTCAGCAGCAGCACCGTCGGATCGACCTCACGCATGTACCACAGCGTGGTCAGCAGCAGGCCGCGCTCGGTGCCGGCGATCATGTCGGACAGACTCACCGAGCCGCCCGTCATCAGCAGATTGTCGGCCGGCACGGCCACGGGCGCGTCGAATTCCGCTGCGGCAGAACGCGGATACGCCAACGCGTTCACGACACCGTCGCGAATCCAGTCGACCCGACCGATGTCCAGGCCGTTGTCGAACACCGACACCCGCTCCGACGAACTCGACGTCGCCACGAACGGCAGGCAATCCAGCCCGGGCGCAAAGGGATCCGAGTACAGGGTCAGTCCGAGGTCGGTGAGCTTCTCCCCCACCCGGGTACCGCCCGGCGCCGACAGCGCGGTCCGGCCCTCCTGCGCGCCACGGCCATCCATGCTCCAGCCGAGGTAGATCATCATGTCCGCGACGGTCGACGGCGGCATCAGCGTCTCATACCGACCGGCGGGCAACTCGACGGTCCGCGAGGCCCAGCCGAGGCGCAGGCACAGGTCATCGAGCATGGAATCGACTGGCACGTCGACGAAGTCGGCGGTGCTGACGCCCGCCCAGGCGCTGGCGCCATCGCGTTTGGCGTTGATCTCCACCGAGCCGGTCGGCTGGGTGAACCGCCGCCGGATGCCACCCGAGGTGGCCAGGTACGTGGTGTCGAGTTCGTGCCGCGCGAACCCGTACAGCGCGTCGCTGCGGTGGAAGCCGTCGACCAGACGCGTGGCCACGTTCCCGAACACCGAGGCACCGGTCAACGGCGACGGTGCGTCCCAGTCGTCGGAGGTCTCCACGCCGGCCAGGGCCGGCGCGCTGTCACGCGCCTCGGGCGCCGCCTCCGCTGCGTCCTGCGACGCCGCGACGAGGCCCGCGATGGTCGACGGATCGACCTCACTGGATTTCACGACGCCGACCCGGGCCTTGTCCCCTTGGCGGACAATCGAAATGACGGTGGTCTCGCGGCTCACCGACTCACCGTTGGTGGTCATGGTGTTGCGGGCCCAGCGCAGTGACGCGGTGGACCTGTCGGTCACCAGCACGATGGTCTCGTCGGCTCGACCCCGGCGGGTGGCCTCGGCCAGCACCAGGTCGACAACTTGCGGTGCAGTCAGCATCAACGCCCCGATTCAGTTCGCGTGTTGAGCACATTGATTCCGCGGAACAGCGCGGACGGGCAGCCGTGACTGACGGCCGCCACCTGGCCGGGCTGGGCCTTGCCGCAGTTGAACGCGCCACCGAGTCGCCAGGTCGACTCTCCGCCAACGGCTTCCATCGATCCCCAGAAGTCGGTGGTGGTGGCCTGGTAGGCGACGTCGCGCACCTGGCCGTCCAGCTTGCCGTCGCGGATCTTGAAGAACCGCTGCCCGGTGAACTGGAAGTTGTACCGCTGCATGTCGATTGACCACGATTTGTCGCCGACGATGTAGATGCCGTTCTCGACCCGGCTGATCAGATCATCGGTGCTGAGGTCGTCAGTGCCCGGCTGCAGCGAGACGTTGGCCATCCGCTGGATCGGCACGTGATGCGGCGAATCCGCGTACGAACAGCCGTTGGACCGGCTGACCCCGAGTTTCGGCGCGAACACGCGGTCCAGCTGATAGCCGACGAAGACACCGTCGCGCACCAGGTCCCAGCTCTGCGCGCGGACGCCTTCGTCGTCGAATCCGATGGTGGCCAAACCGTGTTCGACGGTGCGGTCGGCGGTGACGTTCATGATCGGTGACCCGTACTGCATGGTCCCCAGCTTGTCCGGGGTGGCGAACGACGTACCGGCGTAGGCCGCTTCGTAGCCGATGGCCCGGTCGTATTCGGTGGCGTGGCCGATGGATTCGTGGATGGTCAGCCACAGGTTGGTCGGGTCGATCACCAGATCGGTGGGGCCGGCCGTCACGCTGGGCGCCTTGACCTTCTCGGCCAACAGCGTCGGCAGCTCCGCCAATTCGGTTGTCCAGTCCCAGACCTCGTCACCGGCGACGGCTTCCCAACCACGCGCGGTCGGCGGCGCCAGTGTGCGCATCGTTTCGAAAGCACCGGCTGCGGCATCCACCGCGACGGCCTCGATCGTCGGCTGCACCCGGACCCGTTGTTGCGTGATCGACGAACCGAACGCATCGGCGTAGAACACCTGCTCCTTCACGGCCTGCAGTCCCGCCGACACGTGGTCCACGCCGTCGGCCGCGAGCAACCGCCCCGAGTACTCGCCCAGTAGCGCGATCTTGTCGGCAGCGGTGACCTCGAACGGGTCGATCCGGTACGGCGACACCCATGACACATCGGTGTAGACCGGTTCGGGAGCCAACTCGATGCGTTCGGCATTGAGCGGCGCCAGCGCCACCGCGACCTGCACGGCGCGACGGGCGGTCTCGGCCGCGACCTCGGGGTTCAGCTCGGCATGCGAGGCGAAACCCCAGGTGCCGTCCACGATCACCCGGACCGCTAGCCCGATTTCCCGGTTGACCACCGAGGATTCCAGCTCGCCGTCACGCAGCTGGATGTGTTCGGTGGTGATCCGGTGAATCCGGAGGTCGGCGTAGCTCGCACCGGCAGCCAGCGCGGCCGACACCGCGGCCTCGGCCAGCAAATGGCGCGGCAAGGCCAGGAAGTCGGCGTCAACCCGTCGCAGCGCAGTCACGGCTACACCGTAGTAGCACCACACGCTTTAATGATCCGGTGGCACGCCGCAGGTTTCGGGACACCCTTACCGGCTATGCGCTGCTCGCCCCCAGCCTGTTCGGCGTGGTGATGTTCCTGCTGCTCCCCATGCTGGTCGTCGGCTGGCTGAGCCTGCAGCGGTGGGACCTGCTCGGACCCATCCGGTTCGTCGGACTCGACAACTGGCACGCCGTGCTGACCGACCCGACATTCCGCCGCTCGCTGGCGGTGACGCTGGGTTTCGTCGCACTGGTGGTGCCGGTCCAGACGGTGCTGGGTCTGGCGGCCGCGATGCTGCTGGCCCGCGGACTGCCGGGCACCGGATTCTTCCGCACGCTCTATGTCCTGCCCTGGATCTGCTCGCCCTTGGCGATCGCGGTGCTGTGGCGATGGATTCTCAGCCCCACCGACGGCGCGGTGAGCACCGTGCTCGGGCACCGCATCGAATGGCTGACCGACCCCACCCTGGCGCTGCCGCTGGTTTCGGCGGTGACCGTGTGGACCAACGTCGGCTATGTGACGCTGTTCTTCCTCGCCGGAATCCTGGCCATCCCCAACGACGTTCACGACGCGGCCCGCATCGACGGGGCGAGCGCCTGGCAGCGGTTCCGCCGCATCACGCTGCCGATGCTGCGGCCGACATTCTTCTTCGTCCTGGTGACGGGTGTCGTTAGCGCGGCGCAGGTCTTCGACACCGTCTACGCGCTCACGGGTGGCGGCCCCGAGGGCCGCACCGACCTGATCGCCCACCGCATCTATGCCGAGGCCTTCGGCTCGGCGGCCGTGGGCCGCGCCGCGGTCATGGCCCTCATCCTGTTCGTCCTGCTGCTCGGCATCACGCTGGTGCAGCACCTCTACTTCCGCCGGCGGGTCACCTATGACCTCACGTAACGCACTCATCTATACGGTGCTGGTGCTCGCCGCTGCGATCACCCTCGTGCCGTTCGGCCTGGGCCTGCTGACGTCGTTCACCTCGGCGCGCCAGTTCAACACCGAATCGCCGCTGTCCCTGCCGAATCCACCGACGCTGGCCAACTACACCGCCCTGTCCGACGCCGGCTTCGGCCGGGCCGCGCTGGTCACCGCGTTGATGACCGCGGTGATCCTGTTGGGCCAGCTGGCGTTTTCGGTGACCGCCGCGTACGCCTTCGCCCGGCTCGAATTTCCGGGACGCGACACCCTGTTCTGGCTGTACCTGGCGACGCTGATGGTGCCCGCGACGGTGACGGTCGTGCCGCTGTATCTCATGATGGCCGAGGCCGGGCTGCGTAACACCTTCTGGGCGTTGGTGCTGCCGTTCATGTTCGGCTCGCCCTACGCGATCTTCCTGCTGCGCGAGTACTTCCGGTCCATCCCGGCCGACCTGATCCGCGCCGCCCGCATCGACGGTGCCGGCACGCTGGACGTCATCGTGCACGTGGTGCTGCCAGCCAGCCGGTCGATTCTCGTCACGCTCGGACTGATCACCGTTGTCTCGCAATGGAACAGCTTCATGTGGCCGCTGGTGATCACCAGCGGCTCGTCCTGGCGGGTGCTGACCGTCGCGACCGCAGGGCTGCAATCCCAGTTCGACACCCAGTGGACCGTCGTACTCGCCGCGACGACCGTCGCGATCGTGCCGCTGATCCTGCTGTTCAGCGTGCTGGGCCGGCACATCGTCCGCTCGATCGTCGTCACCGGCTTGAAATGAAGTTCTCGACCCGGTTCGTCATCGCGCTGGCCGCCACCATGGCGGTGCTGCTGGTGGCCGCCGTGCTGATGGGCCGGACGCAGGACACCGGGAAAACCGTTGTCACGGTGCGGCTGTGGGACGCGCAGGTCGCAGCCGCGTACCGGTCGTCATTCGCGGAGTTCGCCCGCCGGCATCCGGGCATCGAGGTCCGGGTCGACGCCGTCGCCTATGCGTCGTACTTCGATTCGCTGCGCACCGATGTCGCCGGCGGCGGCGCCGACGACATCTTCTGGCTGTCCAACGCCTACCTGGCCGGCTACGCGGACACCGGCCGGCTGCTCGACATCGGAAAGTTGTTGGGCCGCGGCGCCGCCGATGCGTGGGAGCCGTCGGTGAATCAGCAGTTCACCCGCGACGGGACGCTGTGGGCGGTACCGCAACTGACCGACGGCGGCATCGCGGTGTACTACAACGCCGACCTGCTGGCGGCCGCCGGAATCGAGCCCGCCGACCTGGAGACGCTGCGCTGGTCCCCCGGCGCCGATGACACGCTGCGTCCGCTGTTGGCCCGGCTGACGCTGGATCGGCACGGAAACCAGGCCGGGACACCGGGATTCGACCCCGAGCAGGTACGGCAGTGGGGCTACAACGCCGCCAACGATCTGCAGGGTATCTATCTCAACTACATCGGTTCGGCCGGTGGGAAATTCAGCGACGGTGACCGGTTCGCGTTCGACAATCCGGGTGCCCGGGAGGCTTTCGAGTACCTGGTGCGGCTGATCAACTCCGACCACGTCTCCCCTTCTGCCGCCGACACCAATGGCAACGGCGACTTCTCCCGCAACCAGTTCCTGCAGGGCCGCATGGCGCTGTTCCAGTCGGGCACCTACAACCTGGCCGCCATCGCCGATCAGGCGCGCTTCCGGTGGGGTGTGGCCAAGCTGCCCAGCGGACCGGACGGCCGCGTCAGCGTCACCAACGGGATTGCCGCCGCGGCCAATTCGGCCACCCGCCATCCCGATGCGGTGCGCGCGGTACTGCAGTGGATGGGCAGCGCCGACGGAAATGCGTTCCTGGGCACCAAAGGGGCGGCAGTGCCGGCCGTACTGGCTGCCCAACCGGTCTACTTCGACTACTGGAAACGGCGCGGTGTCGACGTGCAGCCCTTCTTCACCGTGCTGGACGGGCCCCGTCTGCCGGCCCCCGGCGGCGCGGGCTTCCCGGCCGGGTTCCTCGCCATCAGGCCATTTTTCGACGAGATGTTCCTGGGCCGCGCGCCGGTCGCATCAACGCTGGCCGATGCCCAGCGCGCAGCCAACGCCGCCGCTGATCGCTAAAGCCGGTGGGTGGCCAGCGGCGTGGCCACCTCGACCCACAGCGACAACGCGCACATCGCGACGACCATCAGCAGCGCCACCGTATCGGCCCGTCCCGGCCGTGCCGGACTGGCGACGATCTGGCCCACGCCACCGCGCGCCGTGATGGCGTCGCCCATCTCATCGCCGCGGCGCAGCGCCACCGTGATGGCGGCCGCCAGCAGGTCGACGATCTCGGCGCGACGCTGCCGGCTGCGCTCCCGTCGCGTCTCGGGCCGCACCTTCGGCCGCAACCGGCGGGCCGCGAACAGCACCCGGTATTCGTCGATCAACATCGGGAAGGCCCGCAGCGCCAAGGCCAGCGTGACCGCCCACTCGTCGACAGGGATGCGCAGCCACTTCAGCGGCCGACCCAAAGTGGCCACCGCGGGCGCGATTTCAGCGACGTTGGTGGTCCACGAGACCAGCCCGCCGAGTCCCAGCAGCACGATCGACAGCACCGTGATCCGCAGGAAGTTCAGCAGACCACCCACTCCCAGATGCACAGACCCGAAGTCGAGGAACGGCTCGCCGCCGGCCAGGGCCGCCGTTCCACCACCGAGCAACAGCAGCACCCACACCAGGCGCGGTACCGACGGCAGCACGCTGCGCGGGATGTGCGCCAGCCACGCCGTGAGCAGCACCAGCAGGGCGACCAGGCCGATCGGCACCCAGCCGGGGTACATCGTCAGGACGATGCCGATCAGCGCCACCACGATGAGCTTGGTACCGGCCCACAGTTCGTGAATGGGCGACGTCCCCGGCACGGGACGCAGCAGCACCATCGACCGGCGCTGCGTCGCGGGAGCCGTCATGATCGTCCTCCCGCAGTGATCGGAGCCTCGACGAGTTCGCCGCGGTGCAGCCGCAGGATGCGCGGGCACAGCTCGTCGAGCCCGGCGAAGTCGTGCGAGATGACGACGACCGTCAGCCCCGTGGTCCGGCGCAGTTCGGCGAGCAACGTCACCAGGCCGCGCTGGCTGGCCGCATCCAATCCGGCCAGCGGCTCGTCGAGGATCAGCGCGCGCGGACGACGAGACAGCAAGCCCGCCAGCACGACCCGGCGCATCTGGCCGCCGCTGAGCTGATCGATGCGGCGGTCGGCCAGTTCGGGATCGAGCCCGACCATCGCGAGCGCCTCGGTGATCCGGACGGTGTCGCGCTTCGAGAAGCCCGCAGCCGACGCGATTTCGGCACCGACGCGGGACCGCATCAATTGCAGCCGCGCCGCCTGGAACGAGATCGCCACGGCGCCAACCTGGTCGGAAACAGGCTTGCCGTCGAGCAGACAGCTTCCGGTGGTCGGCACCGTGAGGCCGGCCAGAATCCAGGCCAGTGTCGACTTGCCGGAGCCGTTGAGCCCGTGGATCAGCACACCCTCGCCCTCGTGGACGGTGAAGCTGATATCGCGCAATGCCGTTGATTCCCAAGGCGTCCCGCTGCCGTACTGGTGTCCCACGCCTTGGACCTCGAGCACCGCCGGGCCGTCGGGTTCGACGCCGGCGGACACGATCGGCACCGGTGCGGTCGCGACCATCTCGATGTTGTCACTGGCGCCGTCGAGCCGGACGACCCGGTCAGCCGAGTCGGCCTCGTCGTTGTAGTGCGTGATGTGCACCAGCGAGGTGCGGTGGTGCCGGGTGAGGTCGGACAGCACCGAGAGCAGCACGTCGCGGCCCTCCTGGTCGACCATGCTGGTGACTTCGTCGGCGATCAGCAGTGCCGGCTCGCGTGCCAGGGCGGCGGCGACGGCGAGGCGCTGCAGTTCGCCACCGGACAGCCCGCCGGTGTCGCGGTCCGCCATGCCGCTCAAACCGACTTCACCCAACAGCTTTTCGACGTCGATCGTCGTCCCCGACGGCAGGCCCCAGACCACATCGTCGGCGACGCGGGTGCCGAGCACCTGACTCTCCGGATGCTGCATGACGACCGCGGTGCCGCCGGCCTTGCCGAGCCCCACCGCACCGGGCCGGTCGATGGTGCCGGCAGTCGGCGCACGGCCGGCGAGCGTCAGCATGAGGGTGGTCTTGCCCGATCCGTTGGCGCCCGTGACGGCGACATGTTCACCCGCGTCGATGTCCATGCTGACCGGGCCGAGCGCATCGCGATCGGTACCCGGATACCGGAATCGGACGTCGCGCAGGCGCGCCGGCACCGGTGCGACGAGGCCGGTGGATTCGACGGTGTCGAGCTTGTGCACATCGGGAATTCCGAAGAGCCGCTTCAGCACCCGCGACAGCGCCCACCAGCCCAGCAGCGTGACGACGATGATGTGCATGATCACGGAGATCATCACCGGCACCGGCCAGTAGTGCAGGAACACGGCGAAATCGGTGCGCAGATCCTCGGCCGCGCGCTCCCCGCCCGGGACCGCCGCGATGACGTTCGCGATGCCGTGGATGTTCGAGGTCATCGACGCGAAGATCAGCTCTCGCAGCCGCGCCACCACGAGCAGGATGCCGATGACGTACGCGCCGAATGCGGCGCCCGCGACCACCGACGCCCACAGGACGGTGACGATCCCGCGCCCCGTGCGCTTGACGATGCCGGTCAGTCCGCCGATGTAGGCACAGAACACCACGGTCATCAGACCGCCCATGCCGGCGATGAGGAACGCGATGGTGCTGCCGGCGATGGTCGCGGCGACCAGCACCCGAATCCGGTAGCGGTAGGCCAGCAGTCCCATCGGGACCGTGCCCAGCATGCCGAGCCCCGCGGCGAACGGGACGACGACGGCGATGATGGCGGTGGCCGCGCTCAGTGCCGCCATCACAGCGGCCTGGGCGTACTCGCCCGGATTGAGGGGACCGGCCTTATCTCTGGTGCCGGCAGCAGTCATTGCACAATTCTGCCAGCTGCGCAGACGCGTAAACTCGACGGTGTTGTGACCGTCACCACTCTCGATGACAGGTTCGACTACATAGAGAATCTATGGAACCATGTTGAACATGACAGTTGCACCGGCGACCGAAACGACCCTCGCCTCGGATCTGCTCGCCGTCGTCGCACGCATCAACCGCCTGGCCAATCAGCGCGTCCGGCTTCCGCTGCCCTTCGCCCAGGCCCGGCTGCTCTCCACCATCGAAGCCGAGGGCCGCGCCCGCATCTCCGATCTCGCCGCGCTCGACCACTGCTCACAGCCGACGATGACGACCCAGGTCCGTCGCCTCGAGGATGCCGGACTGGTGTCCCGCACCGTCGACCCCGACGATGCCCGCGCCGTCCTCATCAGCATCACGCCGCAGGGCATCGCCACGCTGGCGCAGGTGCGCGCCGACCGCGGCAACGCCATCGACCCGTTCCTGGCGGAACTCGACAGCGCCGATCGAGACACCCTCGCGGCGGCCGTCGAGATCATGCGCGGTCTGCTCGCCGCGCACTGACGCTCACGGCCCGGGGATCGGGTCCAGCGCCTTGAGCGCGCCGCCGTCGACGGTGAACCGCACACTGCCGATACCGGTCGGCATCCCCGGCTGATCCTTCGGCTGCTGCCATTGGTACTGCACCGTCGCGGTGTCCGGAGCGCTCGCGGTCACGGTGATGTACGGCCGCGCGTCGGGCGTCGGCGTGCCGATCATCGTGTTCTTGTTGAAGAACACCACCTGCTGCAGGCTGTCCGGCGTCGAATTGTTCTGCCCCACCTGCACCCAGTACAGCGCGCAGTTCGCGGTGTGGCCACTGCCCATCTGGGTCCACTTGCCCGACGGCGGTGCCGGCAGCGCGTAGATGGCTGCGGTCACGACGTTCTGCGCCGGCCCGTCGGCGGGTGTGCATTTGTCGGCCTGCGGCATCGGGTCCGGACCTTTCGGACTCCACCCACATCCCGCGGTGAGCAGGGCAGATGCCGAGAGCAGGACGAACGCCGAGGGGTAGCCGAAGGACCGCATGCGGCCAGCCTACGGCCAAGCGCACCAAGCTTTTTGACAGGAACCTGGTTTGCCCACAGTTTGCACGGGGCACCCAAACCTTGTCTTTGACGCCCCGGCGGGGTTAGCCGGGAGCGAAATCAATTGTGATTAGGGGAATTTCGATGTGGCACAGACAGAAGCGAGGTCAACAGCAACGGCCGGTGATCAAGACCGGTGTGAGAGTGGCGATCTCGGCGGCATTGCCCGTTGGGGTTGCAGGTCTGATTTTTGCGAGCGTGGGCACCGGTCCTGGACCGGTGCCCTATTTGCTGTCCGCGGCGATCACCGAATCGAACACGACGGTGGGTTTCGCCGATTCGGACATCATCGGGATGTCGACTGCCGACATCAACAAGACACTCGACGAGATGCAGTCCCTCGGCGTGCAGAACGTGCGGATCCTGCTCCCGTGGAACAACATCGAGCCCGCACCGGGCTATTGGAACTGGAGCACGGTCGACACCCTGGTGAACGCTGCCGCCGAACGCAACATGGGCATCCTCGGCGTGCTCAACGCCACGCCGGCGTGGGCAGTGCAGCCCGGCTATCCGGCCGTGGCCGCGCCGCCGGCCGACAACACGCAGTACGCGCAATTCGTCAGCGCAGTGGCGGAGCGCTACGCGGGCAAGGTGTCGGCCTACGAAGTGTGGAACGAGCCCAACGCGGCGCCCTCCTGGTACCCGACACCCGATCCCGCGGCGTACACCCGGCTGCTGCAGGCGGCATATCCGGCGATCAAGGCCGCTGACCCGAACGCGACGGTGATCGGCGGCGTGGTCGGTTGGGTCACCGATACCCCTGGCCTGGCCATCAACGCGGCCTCATACGTCCAGGGCATGTACGACAACGGAGCCCAAGGGTATTTCGACGCGCTCTCGTTCCACCCGTACCAGTACCAGGTGCCCTTCGGGAACGGCACGCCGTACGGGCCGGTGGCCCCGATCAACCAGCTCGCGACGATCCATCAGGAAATGGTCGCGGCCGGCGACGGCAGCAAGCAGATCTGGGCCACCGAGTACGGAGAGCCGACCTCGGTCGTCGACAACAACACCCAGGCAGCGTTCATCTCCAACTTCCTGAACTCGTGGAGCAGCTTCGACTACACCGGGCCGATGTTCATCTACACCACCCGCGACCGGAACACCGCCAGCACGAGCGACCAGGACACTCTCGGTGTCTTCCAGACGGATTGGACGCCCAAGCCCGCGGCGAACGTCATCGCCCAGTGGACGGCGACGCATCCGCAGACGCCGATCGGCGCGTCGGACCCGGCGACAGTCTCGAGCCCCATGATGGCTCTCACGACACTCAGCGCCACCAGATCCCTTGCCGATCCATCCGTTTCGACACTGAGCGCCACCGCCGATCCCGTCGCCGATCCATCGGTTTCGACGATGCGCACTGCCTCCGTTGAGACTGCGGCAGCGCTGAAGACGACGAGCACGACCTCGGCAGCGACCGACCCGGCGGCGGTGCCCGTGATCGCCGGCCCGATCGCCGCGGCCACCACGCCCGTCACTGCCGTCCCGGCGACGCCTGCCACTGCGGCGACCCCGGCCACTGCAGCTATCGCAGCCACGCCGGCAGTCCCGGCCACCGCCACCACTCCGGCGACACGGGCCACCCCGGCAACACGGGCCACCCCCGCCACACCGGCAGCTCCCGCGACGCCGGCCGCACCCATCTCGGCGCCGGCCGCGCCAACGGCCCCGGCCGCGCCAAAGGCGTTGGCGCCCACAGCGTCAGCGACCACCTCGACGACAACCGCCGATACCGCAGCATCGGCGCCGTCCTCGAAGGCAACGACACCGAAACAGAATCCGAAGGCGAAGTCGGCGCCGACGAACTCCGGCCCGAAGAACACCGCACCGAAGAACACTACGAAGAAGTAGCGTCATCCAGTCATCCGGGGCGGTGCGCCGGCACCGCTCCGGATAGCTGTGCGTTTCGCCGCACTGTCGCGCGGGTAAACAATGGCCATGTCGATCACGGTCGGTAGTGGGCCACCGGAGTATGACGGTGATTTGCCTGGAGGCGTCGCCGGTCTCTACGGCGGCGGTACCTGGCCGGCCGCGGGCAGCAAGGCGCAACGTCGCGTACTGGCCCTTGCCGTCGGCGTTCTCGTCGGCCTGCAGCGACGGCGGTGGCAGGATGCGGCCGTCGAATTGATCGGCGTCGCCCACGATTCCGACATGTCGCCGTACGTCCTGGCCGAGGCCCTGGTCGAACTGTCCGGTGGCCATTCGCTGCGGCTGGCGGGAGGGTCTCGACCCGACGCGATGCGAATCGCTCTGAAGCATTGGGGCGACCTGCTGACGCCCCCGGCGGCCGCCGACGAAGAACCGAATTCCGGCCCGGATCACGTCCTGGCTTGGTGAGGCGACCCGGCGTGTCTTTACGCTGAGAACGTGACCACAACGCAAGACTTCGTACTCCGGCCATGCCACGGACCCGCGGAATGGCCGGTCCTCCTACAGATCTGGCGTAGTGCGGTCGAAGCGACGCATGACTTCCTGACTGCCGGCGACATCGATTTCTACGAGCGGCGGCTGGCCGAGGAGTACCTGAAGATGGTCGACCTCACGGTCGCGGATTCCGACGGTGTGCCGGTCGGCTTCTCGGGTGTTGCCGGTGGCAACCTGGAGATGTTGTTCATCGACCACCAGCACCGTGGTCGTGGCGCGGGCTCGGTCCTGCTGGCCGCTGCGCGGGCCAAGAATCCGGGGCTGCTGGTCGATGTGAACGAGCAGAATCCACAAGCTGTCGGGTTCTACCAGCGTCACGGCTTCGTCACCCTGAGCCGGTCGGAGACCGACGGCGACGGGCGACCGTTTCCGATCTTGCATCTGGGCCCCGCCCCGTCGGCTCCGCTCGACTGAGATGGTCAGCGCTGACGGCGGTGCACGCCTTCCGCGTTGATCTCTTCGCGGCGCACGTTCTCGGTGATCTGCTTGTTCTCGGTGACCTCGTCGACTGCGAGTCGAACCCGTTCGACAGGAACCGATTCCTTGCTCACGACGACCTTGTCCTCGTGCAGCGTCACTTCGCGCTGGTCGTCGGCGATCCGGTTGTCACGGGCATGGGACGGGTCGGTGATGGCGGCGCGCTCCACGCGCACCTCTTCGTGGGCGACGGGCACCTGGACGGTCTGTTGCTCGGTCACCACATGCTTGTTGAGCCGGGCCGTACCCGACGTCGCGCGCTCGGTGCCCACCTGGAGGTGCTCCTCCGAACGGATCATCTCCGGCCCGGTCTGAGCAGTCGGCGACGCCTGGGAGGCGTGGGCCGACGTGTTCGCCGAGGTGCCGCCGATGCCGCCGAGAGCCGGTGCCGCTCCGCGCAGGTGCTTGCCGCCATTGGACGGCGGGGTCTCGGGGCCGGGCTGCGGCGCGGGTTGCTGCCCAGGCTGCGGGGTGGCCGGCCGATCGGACCGCATACCGTAGTACTGCATCAGGGTGGCTTCGTCGGCCGGGCTGATCCGGTCACCGATGTCCACGTGCGGTGCATTCTTGACGGCGCTCTTCGCCACGGCCACCCGCACCGAATCGTCGCCGTCGGGGCGGGCACCGGCCAGCGGGACCAGCGACTCCGAAATACCGAAGAGGCCGGTGTGAACGGATGCCCACTTGGGCTGCCTGCTCTGTGCGTCCAGATAGAGCTCGTGGATCTTGCCGATCTTCTCGCCAGACGGGTCGTACGCGGTCGCTCCCTTGATCTGTTCCAAAACGTTCGTCATAGATTCGCTCCCTTTCGTCCGTACTCCTATTTCCCATTGCGCCGCAGACCCGTTCGGGCCCACGTGGGCGTGTTGACGGCGATCTCGGTCGGTCCCAGTTGCCGCACGCGGCAACACCACACCGAAAAGGCGCTCAAATGCCTTTTTCTCGAGTGCTTTTGGGGTCTGCCGGCGGCTCAGACGTGCCGGCCGTGGAGGTGCGGATGGTGCTCACTGAGCAGCATGCCCGACAGCAACCACACGGCGCCGAAGGTCGCAGCGGCAAGCGAGACGATCATCGCCACTGCGCCGAACGTCAGATATCCGGCCACCATCGCGACGGCTCCGACGACCAGGGCCACGAAACTCGTGGCGATGGTCACCAGGCCCGGCACCATGGCGCCGACCGAGGTACGCGATTCGTTCATGCCTTGCGGGTACCCGTGAGCGTGGGCACCAAACTCCGGGCGCGCACCGAGCGTGGGTCTTTTCGAGGTCACGCGCCGGAAAAATCACGTCAGGCCGCCCGCTCGGCGCAGGGCCTGAGGCGAGGCCGACGCAGCAGCCCCGCAATGCAAAATGACCAGCACTTTCGTGCTGGTCACCGTTGCTCCCCCGATTGGACTCGAACCAATAACCGCCCGATTAACAGTCGGGAGCTCTGCCAATTGAGCTACAGGGGATTGTGCTCAGGCCCTGGGCGCGTGTCCCTGAACCGAGGCATGACTCTAGCGCATGACTGCGCGGATCTTTGAATCGGCTGGTAGCTGCCGGTCGGGCCAGACGCATCGGCGATCGTGAGGCAGGATGGAGCCACGCACCGTCATCAGGGAGGGGTCCAGTGATCCGAGCCGTCGCCGTCATGGCCGTTGGCTATGTTCTGGGAGCCAAAGCAGGCCGTCGCCGTTACGAGCAGATCGCCGGCACATACCGCGCCATCACCGAGAGCCCGATGACCAAGGCGATGCTGGATGCCGGGCGGCGCAAGCTGGCCGACAAGGTGTCCCCGGACCCGAACATGGTGCGGTTGACGGCTATCGACTCACAGACCGCTGTGCTGCATCCGGAGTCGGTTCACGACTGACGCGACCGACAATCGGGCGGTTATCGGTTCGGGAGGCGTCAGCCGAGCGGCTGGTTCCAGGTCTGGCCCGGCAGCAGCGGGCCACTGCTGATACCGCCCTGCGGTCCCCAGACGCCCCACGGCGTGCCCACGTTCACGGGCTGGCCGTTGGAACGGCCCATGCAGTAGCCGTCTTCCTTGTTACCGAACCAGGCGAGGCAACCACCGTCGGCCGTCGTCTGCGATGACGGGGCGCTGCTGAGCGCAACGACGACGGGGGCGGCCACTGCGGTGGCCACGAGCGCTGCTGCGGCGAAGAGCCGGGTTGCTCCGAAGGTCATGATTGGCCTCTCCCCTGGGGTCGGTTCTGCCCCACCATATCGCGCAGACTGCGTCCCCGCGTTACAGCAGACGAAAGCCCTCAGCTGAGATCGTCGCCGCTGGCCTGCTGCAGCAGGCTGCGCCGGTACTGCTCCATGGCGACGAGGTCGCCGAACAGGGCGTGGTACTCGTCGCTCTGCTCGACGGGCGACATGCGCTGCAGTTTCGACTTCAGCTCGGCGATCTCGCGGCCGACCCAGACCTCCTGCAAGCGGGCCAGCACGCTCGCGATGTACCGCGGCAGCTTGTCCTCTTCGGCCTGGAAGGCCTCGACCGACAGTTCGTTGATCAGGTTCGCGGCCGACGGCTCGGCCGCCCGGACCGCCTCGATCCATTCCGCACCGCCCAGCCCCGACGATGTCCCGCCTGCCGCGGTGATCGCCTGCCGGACGGCCGCGTACCCGGGATGGGTGAAGCTGTCGACCGGCAGCCCGTCGAACACCGGGCCGGCCATCGCCGGGTACTGCAGAGCCGACTTGAGTGCCTCGCGCTGCGGCCACAGCGTCGGGTCCTTCGGATTTGGGCGCCCCACCGCCACCGCCGCGGCCGGGGCCGCCGGCGCCGCCGGACGCCGCGCGTCCCGCTTCGACGCCGCCGGGCCCGACTTGGCGGTCTCGCGCACCCGCGCGATCACCTGTGCCACGTCGTCCCAACCGACCCAGCCGGCGAGCTGACGGGCGTACTCGTCACGCAGGGTGGGGTCCTTGATCCGGGCCGTCAACGGCACACACCGGCGCAGCGCCGCCACGCGGCCCTCCGCGCTGTCCAGGTCGTGCTCTTCGAGCGCGGTACGAATCACGAACTCGAACAACGGGGTTCGGCGCGCCACCAGATCCCGCAGCGCACCGTCACCGGACTTGAGCCGCAGATCGCACGGATCCATGCCGTCGGAGGCGACCGCCACGAACGACTGGCCAGTCAGATTCTGTTCGCCCTCAAAGGCTTTCACCGCGGCTGCGCGTCCGGCGGCGTCACCGTCGAACACGTAGATCAGCTCGCCGCGAAAGAAGTTGTCATCCATCATCAGGCGCCGCAGCATCGACAGGTGCTCGTCGCCGAAGGCCGTGCCGCACGATGCGACCGCGGTGGTCACCCCGGCAAGGTGCATGGCCATGACGTCGGTGTAGCCCTCGACGACGACGGCCTGATGGCCCTTGGCGATGTCACGCTTGGCCAGGTCGAGGCCGAACAACACGTGGGACTTCTTGTACAGCACCGTTTCCGGTGTGTTGACGTACTTGGCTTCCATGTGGTCGTCGTCGAACAGCCGGCGGGCGCCGAACCCGATCACCTCACCCGTCGCGCCCCGGATGGGCCACAGCAGCCGGCGGTGGAAGCGGTCCATCGGGCCGCGGCGACCCTCGCGGGACAACCCGGCGGCCTCCAGCTCCTTGAAGGTGAATCCCTTGCGCAGCAGGTGTTTTGTCAGGGTGTCCCAGCCCGACGGGGCGAATCCGCAGCCGAAACGCTTGGCAGCGTCGGCGTCGAAGTTCCGGTCGATCAGGTACTGGCGGGCGGCGGCGGCTTCTGCCGACTGCAACGCCTCGGCGTAGAACTCCTGCGCGGCGGCGTTGGCGGCGAGCAGGCGGCTGCGGCTGCCCTTGTCGCGCTGCACGTTGGTGGTCGACGACCCCTCGTAACTGATGGTGTAGTTCAGCCGGTCGGCGAGCAGCTCCACGGCTTCGACGAAGGTGACGTGCTCGATCTTCTGCACGAACGCGTAGACGTCGCCGCCCTCGGCGCAGCCGAAGCAGTGGAACAGCCCATGGTTGGGCCGCACATGGAACGACGGCGACTTCTCGTCGTGGAACGGGCACAGGCCTTTGAGCGAGTCGGCGCCCGCGCGCCGCAGCTGCACGTGCTCGCCGACGATGTCCTCGATGCGGGTGCGTTCACGAATGGCCGCGATATCGCGATCAGGAATCCGGCCGGCCACGCGCCCAGTGTAGGCGGCGCGGGATTCAGTCCAGCGGCCGCGGCGAGCGCGCCTCGTGCACGCGTTCCAGCCGGGTCTCGGTGTACGACGCGATCTGGTCGACGACCACCCGCAGCCGGGCCCCGTCGTCGTCGGCGAGGGCGAACTCGGCGGCGAACTGCGGGTCGAGACTCGCCGGGGCCTGGCCCCACAGTGACAGCGCGACCTCGCGGACCATGGTGCGCTGGTCGGCCTGAATCTGCAGGTGCTGGTGGTCGGACATGATGAACTGCAGGGCCAGCATCTTGAGCACCGCCACCTCGGCCCGGACCAGGGTCGGCACCGCGAGCTCGGCGTCGAAACGGCGCATCGTCGCGCGGCCCGCCTGCTTCTTGGTCTCGGTGACCGCGGCATTGGCGAACCGGCCGACCAACTCACTGGTGAGCCGCTTGAGCGCCACCGACGTCGCGACCGAACCGTCGTACTTGCCGACGGCGGTGACCACGGGCAGCTGCGACAACCGCGCGGCGGCGGCCAGCATGTCGTCGTGCGTCACCGTCGGATGCGACCGGGCACCCAGTTTGGCCAGGGTGTCGGCGGCGTCGGCGTCGGCGAGGACGCGCAGGTCGATACGGCCCGAGATGATGCCGTCCTCGACGTCGTGCACGGAGTACGCGACGTCGTCGGCCCAGTCCATGACCTGGGCTTCCAGGCACAGCCGCTCGGCGGGCGCGCCCTCGCGCACCCAGGCGGCGGCCGCCGCGTCGTCGTCGTAGAAGCCGAACTTCACGCGGTCCTCACGGAACCACGGGTATTTGATCACGGCGTCCAGTGCGGCCCGGGTCAGGTTCAGTCCGGCCGAACGCCCTTCGCTGTCAAGCGTTTTCGGTTCGAGCCGGGTCAGGATGCGGAAGTTCTGGGCATTGCCCTCGAACCCGCCGAACGGCTTGGCGATCTCGTCGAGCGCGCGTTCGCCGTTGTGGCCGTAGGGCGGGTGGCCGATGTCGTGGGCCAGACCGGCGAGGTCGACCAGGTCGGGATCACAGCCCAGCCCCACCGCCATGTGGCGCCCGATCTGTGCCACTTCGAGCGAGTGGGTGAGCCGGGTGCGCGGGGTCTCGCCCTGGCGGGGCCCGACCACCTGTGTCTTGTCGGCGAGCCGGCGGAGCGCAGCGCTGTGCAGCACACGGGCCCGGTCACGCGCGAAATCCGTGCGGTGGCCGGAATCGGTGCCGGGCAGCGTGGCGCTCTTCGTGCCCTCCCCGACCAGCCGCTGCCGGTCGAAGTCGCTGTATCCGTCGCTTGCAATGCCCACGGCCGAAGTCTGCCAGCCCGGGCGCGTCCGCTTACCACATACCCTGTCACTACATTGAGCGACATGCGCATCGTGCGAGTGCTCTGGCTGATGATTTCGGTCCTGCTGGCGGGAACGCTGCTGGCCCCGGTCGCGTGCGCTGAACCACCCATGCGGCTCCCGGACTACGTCACCGACGGGGCCGGTGCGCTCAACGCGCAACAACGCAGCCAGGTCTCCGGCGCGGTGCAGCAGCTGTACGACAAGCGCGGTACCCGGTTGTGGGTCGTCTATGTCGACACCTTCTCCGAGTCCAGTCCCCGCGACTGGGCAGAAAGCACCTGGCGCAAAAGCTTTCTGGGCAACCACGACGCCATCCTTGCCGTGGCGATCAAGGATCGTGCCTACGCGCTCCTGGTCCCCGAGGCCGCGACGGGCGATGTGGACGTCGACCGCCTGCGCCAGGAGATCGTCGAGGCCAAGCTGCACGACGGCGACTGGGCGGGCGCGGCCGTCGCGGCCGCCGACGGACTTCGCGGGGCCTCGTCTGCGCCGTTCAACTGGGTCGGGCTGGTGATTGCGCTGGCGGTCATCGGCGTCGCGTTCGCCGGGCTCATCTGGTGGGCCCGGCGGCGGCGTCGGCAGCGCCGGCAGGCCGACCTCAACGCCGCGCAGCAGGCTGACGCCACCGATCCCGCGGTCCTCGCGAAGATGCCGCCGGAGACGTTGGAGGACCTGTCCAAGTCGATCCTCGTCGAGGTCGACAACGCCGTGCGCACCAGCGACAACGAGCTGGCCCTGGCCGTCGGCGAATTCGGCGAGCACGACACCGCGCCGTTCATCGCCGCCGTGCAGAACGCGAAAGCCGCCATGGCACAGGCGTTCAGCGTGCGCCAGACGCTCGACGACGCGGTGCCCGAGACGCCGCAACAACGCCGCGATCTCCTGACCCAGGTGGTCGTCTCGGCGGCCCGCGCCGACAGAGAACTGGAGAACCAGCGCACCGCCTTCCATCAGATGCGCGACCTTGTCATCAACGCGCCGACCCGGCTGGACGCGCTGACACAGCAGATGGTCGCCCTGACCGCCCGCATCGAGCCGGCCCAGCAGACCCTGACCGGGCTGCACGGCCAGTTCACCGAGACCGCGCTGGCGTCGGTGGCCGGCAACGTGGACGGCGCCAGAGAACGGCTGACGTTCGCCGACCAGAACATCACCACCGCGCGCGCGTTGGTCAGCAAGCCGGGCGACAGCCAGGCTGCCCTGGTCAATGCCATCCGCGCCGCTGAATCGGCGTTGGGTCAGGCACAACGGCTGCTCGATTCGGTCGACAGTGCCGCGACCGATATCGCCCACGCCATCAGCGCCCTGCCCGCCGCGATCTCCGATATCCAGAACGGCATCAAGGCCGCGGAAGCGGTACCGCCCGGCACGCACTACCCCGAGCTGACGGCCGCGCGTACCGCTGCGGTGCAGGCGGTTTCGAACGCCCAGGCGTCGGGCACGGCCGATCCGCTGAGCGCATTCACCCAACTGACCGCCGCCGATTCGCAGCTGGACAAGCTCCTCGCGACCATCTCCGAAGAAACCGCCGCAATGAACCGGCTGCGGCAGTCGTTCGGTCAGGCACTGCTGGCGGCGCAGTCCCGCGTGCGCGGCGTCTCCGATTTCATCGACACCCGCCGCGGCAGCGTCGGCTCCGAAGCCCGCACCCGGCTGGCCGAGGCGCAGCGCCGCCTCGAAGCCGCACAGGCGGCGCAGGCCACCGACCTGCCGGCGGCCATCGAACAGGCCAACGCCGCAGACGCCCTGGCCGCCCAGGCCCAGAACCTGGCCGACAACGACGTCCGCGCCGCCCGCCAGGCCTACGCCGGGACCGGCACGAGCACCGCCGGCGACATCGGCGGCATCATCATCGGCGGCATCTTGTCGGGCATGATCCGCGGCGGCGGCAGTGGCGGTGGCAGCCACGGGGGTGGTTGGAGTTCAACGAGTTTCGGCGGCTCCGGCGGCGGCTTCTCCGGCGGTGGCGGGCGGTTCTAGTCGCGGTGAGCGATCAGCCCGCCGCGGCGTCGCGACGGGCCCGCTCGCGCATCGAGGCGACCACGCCACCGTCGTTCAGGATGTCGGTGCCGGTGAGGTACCCGGCCCTGTCGCTGGCGCAGAACGCGAACAGCTCGGCCATCTCCTCGGCCTTGCCCCAGCGCGGTACCGCGGCGTTCATGACCATCGCGCCGGCGCCGGCGTCGGCCTCGAGCAGTCCCATCTCGGTGTCGACCGAGCCCGGTGACACCGAGACGATGCGCAGCCCCTTGCCGTTGAAGCGCTCGGCCTGGGAGCTGCTGTACCACTTGACGAAGTTCTTGCTCACCCCATAGGCCATGCCCGAGCGCAGTTCCTCGGGCGCGAACGCACAGGCCGCCAGCATCTCGGCCAGGAACGCGTCCGCGTCGGTGAGGGCCAGCGGGAACTTCGCCGTGGGGATGATCTCGTCGGGCAGCAGGTGTGCCGCCATCGACGCCACGTTGACGATCGCCGCGCCTGCGTCCGCGAAGCGGTAGAAGGCCTCGTTGACGTTCACGGTGCCGATCGCATTGGTGCGTGCCACGTAATCCGCCGGCCCCATGCTCGGGCTGACGCCGGCAGCGTGGATCACCGACACGATCGGACCGAACTCTGTTGCGGTGGCGAACAATTGGTCCACTGCTACCCGGTCGGTGACATCGGCGTGGACCGGTAATGCGGCGATCCCGAGACCGGACAGTTCTGCCGCCGCGGCGTCGAGACGGTCCTGACGCACATCGGCCAGCACCACCGTGTGGTCCCGCCCGATGATCTTGGCCGTCGCCCGGCCCATCCCGCCGGCACCGCCGGTGATCACCGAAACTCGTGTCATGGGCGTCACGCTATACCGGGAGCGCAACGGGATCGACGACGGGTGCTGAGAGACTGCTCAGCACTTCGTCTAGGTGGTGTACAGCGACAGGTGGACGTACACCTCGTCGGGCCCGCGCTCGTCGACGACGACCTCACGGTTGACCAGCTTGTGGTCCTTGGTCGTGACCTTGTCCTGCAGGAACAACGGCTTGGACGCGGTCGCCGGCGACGGCCCGGCGAGCACGGTGATGGTTTTCGGAATCTCGGACGGCCGCGGCTGCGCCGGGAACTGGCCCAGGAATTCGCGCAGCTGGCTGTCGGTCAGCCGCAGGGACAGCCGGTAGCGGGTGTCCCGGCCCGCATCGGTGGCGGTGGCCAGAACCTGCGCGCCCTGCGGCAGGGTCACGTTGCCGAACGCCGCGGCCGTTTCCGCAGACACCTTCTGCTCTCCTGTTTTCTCGACCGAACACGCGGAGAACGCGCACATCACCAGGACGGCGGCCAACATTCCCAGGTGCCGCATCACCGCGGCACCCCGTCGTACGTCGCGACCGACGACGCACCCGCGATCTCGAATTCCCTTGCCATGCCTGCGGTCTGGAGGCCGCCCATGTCCTTGTCGGTGATCGTGATGGGTCCCACCTTGGTCTCCTTCCCTTCGTCCCAGTTGTACTGATCCGCCACGTTCACCTGCGATTCGACGTGGACGCGAGGCGGCCCGCCCGGACTGTCCGGCGGGTAGACGGTGACCACCCCACCGACCGACATGTCGACGCCGCCGACAGCGTGGTACCAGTCGGGATTGGCCTCGGCGTCCATGTAATAGCCGTCCCAGCCCGTCCGGAACGCCACCGGCCGGCCGTACTGTCCCGTCGCCGCAGCCTCCGCAGCGATCCGGTTGACCTCGTCGTTGACCTTGGCGTCGGCGCGCGCCCGCATCTGCGGGATGTCGTTCATCATCGAGTTCACGTCGAGCTTGTAGGGCGTCCCGGTGTTGTCCAGGTAATGGTCCATGAGGTCGGCCGCGTGGGGCCATTTCAGGCCGATCACCGGCAGCCCGGCCTCGATGGCCGCCTTGAAGGCGGCGTCGTCGCCCCGCGCGTACCACGGCTGCGAGCCCCAATCCCCCGCCCCGCCATCGTGTTTCGCCCATGGCGGCGGCGCCGGAATGGTGTCGCCCGGGTGTTTGTCGGCCGGCGGGTCATCCGGTTTTCCGTTCGGATCGTCGGGATCGCGTCCGTCCCGCCCGGCGATTTCCTCATAGCCCGAACCGATCTCGCGGATGCGCGCCGCGATGGCATCCATATCGGCGTTCGACCGACTGATGATGTCGGCGATCTCGGCCGTCCCCTTCACCACCACGGGAAGCAGTGCACGGTCGCCCGCGGCGGTGGGCGGCACGCTGGCGGCCGCGTCGACCACCCATTGCTTGACGGAGTCGAGGTCGCGGCGGCCCGCCGTCACCACGGCAGCCGACCGGTCGACCTCGACACCGAGCCGTCGGTCGAGTTCGGCGAGCCTGCCGATGGCCCCGGCATGCGCGCGATTGCGATCGTCGTACGCCTCGGCCGCGGTGCCCGTCCACTCGCCGCCGCTCGCCGCCGACAGCACTGTGCTGCGAAGTTCGTGGAACTGGTCGCTCATGTCGAATTCGGCACCGCCGACCGGCGTCCCGGACCCGAACGTCGCGCGCGCGTCGTCCCACGTCGAAAGAAATGCGCCGAGAACCGTCACTGTCGCCCCCTCCGGCGTCCCTTGCCCCTGGCCCACAAGCCTATTCGAGCCCGCGGCGGGTCCCCGGCGGCAATTTCTCACCGGTGCGCATACGACCGACGGTTGGCAGTTGCCCGTCAGCAGCCCTTGAGGCGCACCGCGAGGTAGTCGCTGACGGCGTCGATGGCGACGCGCTCCTGGGTCATGGCGTCACGCTCGCGGATGGTCACGGCGTGGTCCTCGAGCGAGTCGAAGTCGACCGTGATGCAGAACGGCGTGCCGATCTCGTCCTGGCGACGGTAGCGGCGGCCGATGGCGCCGGCGTCGTCGAACTCGACGTTCCAGTTCTTGCGCAGCTCGGCGGCCAGGTCGCGGGCCTTGGGCGACAGATCGGCGTTGCGCGACAGCGGCAGCACCGCGGCCTTGACCGGCGCGAGGCGCGGGTCGAGCTTGAGCACCGTGCGCTTGTCGACGCCGCCCTTGGCGTTGGGGGCCTCGTCCTCGTGGTACGAGTCGACCAGGAACGCCATCAGCGAGCGCGTCAGGCCGGCCGCGGGTTCGATGACGTACGGCACGTAGCGGGTATCGGTGCCCTGGTCGTAGAACGACAGGTCGACACCCGAGTGCTCGGCGTGCGTGCTGAGGTCGAAGTTGGTGCGGTTGGCGATACCTTCGAGCTCACCCCACGGGTTGCCGGCGAAGCCGAACTTGTACTCGATGTCGGTGGTGCCGGCGCTGTAGTGCGACAGCTTCTCCAGCGGGTGCTCGTAGAGGCGCAGGTTCTCCGGGTTGATGCCCAGGTCGACGTACCACTGGAAGCGGGTGTCGATCCAGTACTTGTGCCACTCGGGCGCGGTCGAGGGCTCGACGAAGAACTCCATCTCCATCTGCTCGAACTCGCGCGTGCGGAAGATGAAGTTGCCGGGCGTGATCTCGTTGCGGAAGCTCTTGCCGATCTGGCCGATGCCGAACGGCGGCTTCTTGCGCGCGGTGGTCACCACGTTGGCGAAGTTCACGAAGATGCCCTGTGCGGTCTCCGGGCGCAGGTAGTGCATGCCTTCCTCGGACTCGATGGGCCCGAGGTAGGTCTTGAGCATCATGTTGAAGTCGCGGGGCTCGGTCCACTGGCCCTTGGTGCCGCAGTCCGGGCAGACGATCTCGTCCATCGGCACGGCATCAGGGTCATCGAGGCCCTTCCTCAGGGCGTAGGCCTCCTGCATGTGGTCCTGACGGTGCCGCTTGTGGCAGTTCAGGCACTCGACCAGCGGGTCGTTGAACACCGCGACGTGGCCCGAGGCCACCCACACCTGACGGGGCAGGATGATCGCGCTGTCCAGGCCGACGACGTCGTCGCGGGACGTGACGACGGACTTCCACCACTGGCGCTTGATGTTCTCCTTGAGCTCGACACCCAGTGGCCCGTAATCCCACGCAGACTTTGTGCCGCCGTAGATTTCGCCGGACTGGAAGACCAGACCACGGCGTTTGGCCAGGTTGGCAACGGTGTCGATGATGGACGCCACGATGTTCGAGCACTCCTCGAGTCAGCTGGGATGCAACCCGTCCAGCCTAAAGGCCCCGCTGATCGGCCAATGTCGCACCCACCTTTGACATGCGTATGCGCGCATGGAAAGCTAAATGAAAACTATTTCCAATAGTCGGGAGTTGCCGGGGTGCCACCCACCACTACGCATGACGAGCTCGACCACCAGCACAGCGGCGCGCCGTTTCCGTCGTCCCCGCCGCGGGACACGCTCGACGCCGCCGGCGACCTGCTGCGCGCCCTCGCCGCGCCCATCCGCATCGCCATCGTGATGCAGCTGCGGGAGTCACAGCGCTGCGTGCACGAACTCGTCGACGCCCTGGAAGTCCCGCAGCCCCTGGTCAGCCAGCACCTGCGCATCCTCAAGTCGGCCGGGGTCGTCGCGGGTGAACGCGCCGGCCGCGAGGTGATGTACCGCCTGGTCGACCATCACCTCGCGCACATCGTCGTCGACGCCATCGCGCACGTCGAGGAGGACCGGTCGTGAGCGCTCCCACCCGGTCCACCAAGCAGCGCACCGCGATCGCGGCGCTGCTCACCAACGTCGAAGAATTCCGGTCCGCCCAGGAGCTGCACGACGAACTGCGCCGCCGCGGCGAGGGCATCGGCCTGACGACCGTCTACCGCACCCTGCAGTCGATGGCCGCGGCCGGACAGGTCGACAGCCTGCGCAACGACAGCGGTGAGGCGCTCTACCGGCGCTGCTCGCAGGCCCACCATCACCATCACCTCGTGTGCCGGCAGTGCGGCGCCACGGTCGAGGTGGCCGGCACCGAGGTCGAGGCGTGGGCCACCGAAACCGCTGCCGCCCATGGCTTTTCCGATGTCAGTCACACCATCGAGATTTTCGGGGTGTGCTCGGCCTGCACCGGCGCCTGACGTTCAGGGCTCCAGAGCCGCCCGGCTCCGCGCCCAGTCCAGCACCGCCTCGGCCGTCAGCGGCGCCAGCCTGATGTCGCCGGGTGCCGACGGATCGATCCAGGCCATCTCCTCGATCTCGGCCGCGATCTGCGGCGCGCCGTCGAGCTGCACGAGGAACAGCTCGGCGTCGACCGTGTGCCCGGGCTCGTTGGCCGCGACCGCCGTGTGGTGACCCAACTCCCGCACGTCGGTGATGCCGACCCCGAGTTCCTCCCGGATCTCGCGGGCCAGCGCGTCGACCGGCGACTCCCCCGGTTCGAACTTGCCGCCGGGTTGCATGAACGTCGTCGTGCCACGTTTGCGGACGACCAGCAGGTGCCCGCGTTCGTCGGCGACCACCGCGGCGACGATCCGGATGACGGTCACGCCGGCGTCACGACGTCAGGTCGGCCCGCACGTCGACGCCGGTGGACAGCACCAGCATGACGAGGGTGGACAAGGCGTCGTCGCTGAGTCCGGCGGCCGGGAAGTTGTAGCGCAGCATCACGTCGCCGACCTTCTTGGCGCCGTTGGACCGCGGATCACCGGCCCGCTCCACCAGCACCACCGAGCCGAGCATGGTGCGACCCGCGTGATCGGCCACGCGGTCCCGAACCTTGTTGTCCAGCTTGATATCCCATGCCAGTGGCTGCGTCAGTGAGACCAGGTCGAGTCCCTCGCCGATGTTCACCACGCGCAGTGACGCCACCGTCCCGTCGTGTGCGACGGTGAGGGCGCCGTCGGTCTCTTCGACGATGGTCACCGAATCCGCGAGCACGGCTGCCAACCGCTGCAACAAGTCCGCCATCAGGCCCTCCCGAACCGTCGGTTGCGGTTGACGTACTCCTCGCACGCCGCCCACAGGTCGCGGCGGTCGTAGTCCGGCCAGAGCTTGTCCTGGAAGACGTACTCGGCGTACGCCGCCTGCCACAGCATGAAGTTGCTGGCGCGCTGCTCGCCCGAGGTGCGGATGAACAGGTCGACGTCGGGGATGTCGGGGCGGTGCAGGTGCTTGGCGAACGACGCCTCGGAGATGCGGTTCGGGTTGATCTTGCCGGCCGCCGCCTGCTCGGCGAGTTCGCGCGCCGCTTCGACGATCTCGGTACGCCCGCCGTAGTTCACGCAGTAGTTGACGGTGATGACGTCGTTGCCGACGGTCATCTGCTCGGCGATGTCGAACTCCTTGATGACGCTGCTCCACATGCGCGGCCGCGACCCGACCCACCGCATGTTGACGCCCATCGCGTTGAGGTTCTCGCGGCGGCGGCGCACCACCTCGCGGTTGAAGCCCATCAGGAACCGCACCTCTTCGGTGCTGCGCTTCCAGTTCTCGGTGGAGAACGCGTACACCGACAGGTGTTTGATGCCCAGTTCGATGGCTCCGCAGGTGATGTCGATCAACACCGCCTCACCCATCTTGTGGCCCTCGGTGCGTCCGAGCCCGCGCTGGGTGGCCCACCGGCCGTTGCCGTCCATGACGACGGCGACGTGGTTGGGTACCTGGTCGGCGGGAATCTGCGGTGCGACGGCCTTGGACGGGTGCTGCGGCGGCCGTGCGAAGCGGCCGTTGGAGTTCGGTGGGAGCTCCGGAAAGACCACGGGCCAGGTCGAAACGTCCGGGAAGATCGGATAGTCGTCAGGCGCCTGAGGCAGCTGTGGATAGCTGGTCTTGCGCGCCCGGTTGAGTGCCATGGGCAATATCCTGCCTGAGTAGGGTCACGCGCTGCTCAATGAGTGCGGTATCGGGACGGTACGCACGCTCGACGAGGGGCAATGTCCGCAGCTGACGCTCCAGATGCCACTGCAGGTGCGCGGCCACCAGCCCGCTGGCCTGGCTGCGGTGCCCGGTCGGCGAGGCCTGCGCAAACTCCCAGTCGCCGTCGTGCAGCGCGGCCATCAGATCCAGCACACCCTGCGGCGGGGTGACCGATCCCGACGGCCGGCAGTGCACACACACGCTGCCGCCTGCCGCGACATGGAACGCCCGGTGCGGACCGGGTGCGGCGCAGCGCGCGCACTCGGTGATGGCCGGCGCCCAGCCGGCGATCCCCATGGCCCGCAGCAGATAGGCGTCGAGGACCAGTTCACGGGGCCGGCTGCCGTCGGCGACGGCCCGCAGTGCGCCGACGGTGAGCCGCTGCAGTGCCGGCATCGGGTTGCGTTCCTCACCGGCCAGCCGCTCGGCGGTCTCCAGGATGGCGCAGCCGCAGGTGTAGCGGCCGTAGTCGTTGACGATGTCGGCGGCGAACGCGTCGAGGGACACCACCTGGGTGACGATGTCGAGGTTGCGGCCGGGATGCAGCTGCACGTCGATGTGGGCGAACGGCTCCAGCCGCGAGCCGAACTTGCTGCGGGTCCGCCGCACGCCCTTGGCCACCGCGCGGACCAGCCCGTGTTCGCGGGTGAGCAGCGTGACGATCCGGTCGGCCTCGCCGAGCTTGTGCTGGCGCAGCACGACCGCTCGATCCCGGTACAACCGCATCGGGCGATTGTCCCATCACGGACCGACAACTTCCGTTAGGCAGCGCCGGGCAAGTGCGCACCACTATCCTCGGAACCGACATGGCCGAACGTTCCGCGCAGCCCCGATTCCCGACTCTGACCCAGCAGTTGTACCGCCTCGCGAGCGGCACGGTGACGTCACAGCAGATCGTGCGGCAGTCGCTGGATGCCATCGCGGCCAGTCAGCTCGAGCTGAACGCCTTCCGGGTGGTCTTCACCGAACAGGCGCTCGCCGACGCCGCCGAAGCAGACCGCAAACGCGCTGCCGGACAACATCTTCCGCTTCTCGGCGTACCCATCGCGATCAAGGACGACGTCGACGTCGCGGGCGTGCCCACCCGGTTCGGCACCGACGGCGACGTGCCCCCGGCCACCGCGGACGCCGAGGTGGTGCGCCGGCTGAAGGCGGCCGGTGCGGTGATCGTCGGCAAGACCAACACCTGCGAGCTCGGCCAGTGGCCGTTCACCAGCGGGCCCGGTTTCGGGCACACCCGCAACCCCTGGTCGCGCGCGCACACCCCGGGTGGGTCGTCGGGCGGTAGCGCCGCGGCCGTCGCGGCCGGATTGGTCACCGCCGCAATCGGATCCGACGGTGCGGGCAGCGTCCGCATCCCCGCCGCCTGGACGCATCTCGTCGGCATCAAACCGCAGCGCGGACGCATCTCCACCTGGCCGCTGCCCGAAGCCTTCAACGGCATCACGGTCAACGGCGTGCTGGCCCGCACCGTCGCCGACGCGGCGCTGGTTCTCGACGCCGCCTCCGGCAACGTCGACGGGGATCTGCACAAGCCGGCGCCCATCGCCGCGGCCGAGGCCGTCGGCCGAGCGCCGGGGCCCCTGCGCGTCGCGTTGTCGACCAAGTTTCCGTTCACGCTGTTCCCGGCCCGGCTGCATCCGGAGATCCGGGCCGCGCTGAACACCGTTGCGGGACAACTGGAGGAGCTCGGTCACACGGTCCGGCCGGCCGATCCCGAGTACGGGCTGCGGCTGTCCCTGGACTTCCTGGCCCGCTCCACCTCCGGACTCGCCGAATGGCGCGACCGCGTCGGACCCGGTGTGGCATTGGACCCGCGCACCCGCAGCAACATCCGGACCGGGTGGCTGATGTCGGAACACGCCCTCCGGCAGGCACGGCAGCGGGAGAAGACGCTGGCGCGCCGCATCGGCTGGATTTTCAACCTCGTCGACGTCGTGCTGGCGCCGACCACGGCGCAGCCGCCACCACTGATCGATGCCTTCGACCGGCTGGGCAGCACCGCCACCGACCGCGCGATCATCGCGGCCTGCCCGGTGTGCTGGCCGTGGAACGCACTCGGCTGGCCGTCGATCAACATCCCGGCCGGCTTCACCGCTGACGGGCTGCCCATCGGCGTGCAGCTCATGGGCCCGGAAGGCAGCGAGCCGCTCCTGATCTCGCTGGCCGCCAGCCTCGAGGCGATCACCGGCTGGGCCACCAAGCAGCCCGACAACTGGTGGACTCAGCCCTAGGCCCTGGCCTTTGCCCCGAGGCCCTGGCCATTCATTTTCCGCGAGCGTGCGTGTCTGCCCGCGACACGCCGCGTGAACCGAGCACTATCGTCGCGCTCGCCGGCCGCGAGCGTGCGCGGACGGCGCACCAAGACCCGCGTGTCGCGTACAGACACGGCCGCTCGCGGGTGATTAAAAGCCCAGCTTGCCAAGCTGTTTCGGGTCACGCTGCCAGTTCTTGGCGATCTTGACCCGCAGGTTCAGATAGACCTTGGTGCCGAGCAGCTTCTCGATCTGCGTCCGCGCCGCCGTCCCGACCTCACGCAAGCGGGAGCCGCCCTTGCCGATCACGATGCCCTTCTGGCTGTCGCGCTCGACGTAGATGATGGCGTGGATGTCACACATCTCGCCCTGCTCGGGGGTACGGCCTTCGCGCTCGGTGAACTCCTCGATGACCACCGCCAATGAGTGCGGCAGTTCGTCGCGGACGCCTTCCAGCGCGGCTTCGCGGATGAGCTCGGCGATGAGCACTTCCTCGGGTTCGTCGGTCAGTTCGCCGTCCGGGTAGAACGCCGGACCCGGCGGCAACTTGCCGGCCAGCACGTCGATCAGGACGTCGACCTGTTCGCCGGCCACCGCGGACACCGGCACGATCTCGGCCTTGCCCTCGGTGAGCTCACTGACCGCCAGCAGCTGCGCGGCCACCTTGTCGCGCGGCACCTTGTCGGTCTTGGTGACGACCACCAGCAGCGTGGTTCGCGGTGCGACAGCACGGATCTGCTGGTAGATCCAGCGGTCGCCGGGCCCGATGGCCTCGTCTGCCGGGATGCACAGACAGATGATGTCGACCTCGGAATAGGTGTCCTTGACCAGTTCATTGAGCCGCTGGCCGAGCAGCGTGCGCGGCCGGTGCAGACCGGGCGTGTCCACCAGGATGATCTGGAAGTCCTCGCGGTGCACGATGCCGCGGATGGTGTGCCGCGTGGTCTGCGGGCGATTCGACGTGATCGCGACCTTGGTGCCGACGAGCGCGTTGGTCAGCGTCGACTTGCCGGTGTTCGGCCGGCCGACCAAACAGACGAAGCCGGAACGGAATTCGTCACTCATCGGGTTCTCCTTCTTCCACGTCATCAGTGCGTTCCGGCTCCACCGGCGTCACCAGGACGGTGCCGATCCGGACCCGGCCGCGATGGTCCCGGCCGCCCTCGGCCCGCAGCTGGAGGGTCGCCGGGTACTGCGATCGATGCGACGGGAACGACACCCGGACCTCGGCGCCCGGCAGCGGCACGCGCCCCAGTTCGTGCGCCAGGAGCCCGCCGACGGTGTCCACGTCGAGGTCGCCGTCGACCTCGAAGCCGCACAGTTCGGCCAGGTCCTCCAGCGGTAGCCGGGCCGACACCCGAAACCGGTTGTCGCCCAGTTCTTCTACCGGCAGCACCTCGTCGGTGTCGTATTCGTCGGCGATCTCACCGACGATCTCCTCGAGCACGTCCTCGATGGACACCAGGCCGGCGATCGCGCCGTACTCGTCGACCAGCAACGCCATGTGGTTGCGGGTGCGCTGCATCTCGTTGAGCAGCTCGTCGAGCGGTTTGGAGTCCGGCATGAACACCGCGGGACGCATCACCGCGGCCACCTTGGTCTCGCGACCGCCGTTGGTGGAGTTGTAGGTCTGCTCCACAAGGTCTTTGAGATAGACGACGCCGACGACGTCGTCGACGTTCTCCCCGATCACCGGGATGCGGGAGTGTCCGCTGCGGACCGCCAGCGACGTCGCCTGGCCGGCCGACTTGTCGCTCTCGATCCACACCATCTCGGTGCGGGGCACCATGACCTCACGTGCCGGGGTGTCGCCGAGTTCGAAGACGGACTTGATCATTCGCCGCTCTTCGGCGGCCACGACACCCCGCTGCTGCGCGAGGTCGACGACCTCGAGCAGTTCGATTTCCGAGGCGAAGGGTCCGTTGCGGAAACCGCGGCCCGGCGTCAGGGCGTTACCGATGAGCACCAGCAGCCGGCTGATCGGGGTCAGCAGCACCGCGATCACCTGCAGCGGAAGTGCCGACAGCAGTGAGATGGAGTAGGCGTTCTGCCGCCCCACGGTGCGGGGGCCGACGCCGATGGCGACGAAGCTGACGACAACCATGATGGCCGCGGCGGACACCAGGGCCCACCCGCGCGTCATCAGCTCGTCGAGGTAGTCGACCAGCAGGACGGTCGCCGAAGCCTCGCAGACAACCCGCAGCAGCACAACGAGATTGACGTACTGCGGCCGGTTCCGGACGATCTTTGCCAGCCGCACCGCACCGGGCCGCTCATCACGGATCAGCTCGTCGACCCGCGCGATCGAGACGGTGTTGATGGCGGCATCGATCGCCGCGAACACCCCGCCGATCACGACGAGCACTATGGCGCCGATCAACGGCGTCAATCCGGTCACGGTTCGTCGAAGTACCGCGACTTGTCCAGCAGCCGGCGGTCTTTCTCGGTCTGCCGATCCTTGTGGTAGGCGTGCACCTGGTCGGCGACCCACTCCTCGAGCAGCTGACGCTGCAGGTCGAACATCTCTTTTTCCTCGTCCGGCTCGGCGTGGTCGTAGCCCAGCAGGTGCAGCACGCCGTGCACGGTCAACAGCGCCAGCTCGTGACCCAGTGAATGTCCGGCGGCCTCAGCCTGATTCGCGGCGAACTCGGGACACAGCACGATGTCCCCGAGCATCGACGGCCCGGGCTCGGGCGCATCCGGCCGGCCGCCGGGCTCGAGCTCGTCCATCGGGAAGCTCATCACGTCGGTGGGGCCCGGCAGGTCCATCCAGCGCATGTGCAGATCGGCCATGGCCGACTGGTCCACCAGGACCATCGAGAGTTCAGCGGCGGGGTTGACGTCCATCTTGGAGATGACGAACCGCGCCACGCTGATCAGCTCGTCTTCGGATACGTCGATTCCCGACTCGTTGGAAACCTCGACCGTCACTGTGTCACCGCCTCGTCCGGCCGGTGGCTCGACGGTGCGCGCGGTTGGCCAGACCGTGCTCGCTCACTTTGGCTTCCGCCGCTTCGTACGCGTCGACGATCTCCGAAACCAGCTTGTGGCGCACCACATCTGCACTCGTGAGCTCAGCGATGTGGATGTCGTCGATACCGTCCAGGACCTCGATGGCCGACCGCAGACCCGACTTCGATCCGCCGGGCAGGTCGACCTGTGTGACGTCACCGGTGACGACGATCTTCGAACCGAAACCCAAGCGGGTCAGGAACATCTTCATCTGTTCGGCGGTCGTGTTCTGCGCCTCGTCGAGGATGATGAAGGCGTCGTTCAACGTACGGCCGCGCATGTATGCCAGCGGCGCGACCTCGATCACCCCGGCTGCCATCAGCTTCGGGATCATCTCGGCGTCCATCATGTCGTGCAGCGCGTCGTACAGCGGCCGCAGATACGGGTCGATCTTCTCGTTGAGCGTGCCCGGCAGGAAGCCGAGGCGCTCCCCCGCTTCGACGGCGGGACGCGTCAGGATGATCCGGCTGACCTGTTTGGTCTGTAAAGCGCTGACGGCCTTGGCCATTGCCAGATAGGTCTTGCCTGTACCGGCGGGGCCGATGCCGAAGACGATGGTGTGGGCATCGATGGCGTCGACGTAGCGCTTCTGGTTGAGCGTCTTGGGCCGGATGGTCTTGCCACGCCGCGACAGGATGTCGAGCGTCAGCACCTGTGCCGGCGACTCGGCGTCGGCGCCGTCGAGCATGCCGACGCTGCGGCGCACGACGTCCGGGGTCAGTGTCTGCCCGCCGGCGGCAATCGTGATGAGCTCACTGACCACGCGCTCGGCCTTCGCCACGTCGGCGGGCGAGCCCGATATCGAGAGCGAATTGCCGCGGACGTGGATGTCGGCCGCCAGCAGGTTCTCGAGAGCTCGCAGATTCTCGTCGGCCGAGCCGAGCAGGCCCACGACAAGATCAGGCGGAACAGTGATGCTGCTTCGAACCGACGGGTCGAGCTCCGGGGAGCGCGACGCGGCGGCGTTCGTATCGCGGGGCGTCACGTGGTTTTCGATGCCTGCTTTCTGGTGTCGAGCTGAGGAGCACATTCTACCGCCGGGCCGAAGGCACGCCCAACGAGTTGGCTGGTCACGCAAGCCGCGGGCGGCACCTTTCGGTACCGCCCGCGGCTTGCGTAGTAGTTGGGTCGCCGATTACCGGCTCTGGTGGACGTTGGTGTCGACCTTGGGCGACTTGGCGCCCTGGTGCACGTCGTCCAGCCAGTTCAGGTGATCAACTCCCGTCGGCACCACAGTTGCCTGCACCCCTGTCGGGGCCGGTCCGGTGGCGGCTACGGCGGGAACGGCGAACCCCATGGCACCGGCGGCCAATGCACCGGCGATAACTGCTGCAATTCCGAAATTCTTCATGGAGTGTTCCCTTTGCGTCTTCTGTCCGTCTTTGTCCCCTGGCGGCCCGAGCCGCTGTGACATCCATGTAAACAGGCAGGTCAAAGGATTAATTCCGCTGGCAGGAAATTAGTGTTTACTGGCAGGAATTGCTGTAACCCAGGCCACAGGAATGGCCCGAAAGGCCACGTCGCGGAGTTCGGAATTAGCGCATTGGAGGGGCGCCGGCCGCTGTTACGCTCGATTCACCGGCGAGGGTCCGCCGGGGCGATGAGGAATCGGGGAGGGTTCTGCATGGGTAGGGGTCGCGGTCATCACGGCGGTTCGCACAATTCGCCGAGCAACCGCCATCCGCGCCACGACGACGAGCCCACCGTCCGCATCCCCCGGCCGAACCACAACGACCGCAACGACCACAACCCGCGGCGCCACGACGATCACGACGGCAACTCGCACCAGCGTGACCACGACGGCGGTGACAGCCCGAGCCTCGGCGAGAAGATCAACGACATCCTCGACAAGGCCAACGACGTCCTGGACACCGCCTCGGACATCGCCGACAACGTCAAGAAGCTGATGGAAGGCGATCCGATGGGCGCCGTCGGGCTGATCAGCGATGCCGGCGACATCGCCAAGATGCTGATGCCCGCGGCCGCCGGCACGCCCATCATCGAGGGCGGCTTGTGGGCCCTGGATCTCGCGGGGCTCGGTTTCGGCATCGGCGATCCGGACACCGGCGAATCGTTCTCCGACGGTGCCGAGCTCTTCCAGGCCGCCGGCGACGGACTCAGCAGCGCCTATCCGACCGTCTGGCAGGGCACCTCCTCCACGGCCTACTCCAACCGGAACGCCGAACAGATCGGCAGCGCCGAACAGCTGCTGCAGGCCGACAATCTCGTCGTACAAATCCTGAGCGCCGAAGCCGAGCAGGTCGACGCGGGCCGCCAGCAGATGGACAACATCGCCACCTGCCTAGGCGCGATGATCCCCGTCTGCCTCGCCCTGGAGGCGACGGTCATCGGCGCTCCCGAGTCGCTCGCGCTGCAGGCCGCATCCGTCGCCGTCGCCGCCGCGGCTTCGGCCGTGACGATGAACAACATGATGGCTCAGTCATCGAGCAACGCAGCGCAATTGAGCCAGGCGACGAGCATGTACCAGAGCGCCTCGCACGCTCCGCCGCTGAGCACCATGCCGCCCCCGGCCAAAAAGCCGGGCGACGGACCGGATTTCGGCAATGCCGACCCCAACGCGCCGGGCAATCCCAACCAGCCCGGGCGGCCGGGGACGGGCACGCCGTCCGGTCCGCCCACGGGCAACCCGCCCGCCACCGGCAGCCCGACGGGCACCGGTGGCGGCGGTGGCGGTTCGGGCAGTGGCGGCGGCTCGGGCTCCGGCGGCGGTTCGGGCGCCGGTGGCGGCGGCACCCCGAGCATGCCGAAGATGCCCGAGGTACCCGAGATGCCTTCCGCCCCAGCGGCATCGGGTGCCGGCACCGGCGCCGGGTCCGGTATGGGCGGTATGCCGTCGCTGCCGCAGATGGGCGGCGGTGGCTCCGGCAGCGGAGGCGGCGGTCTCCTCGGCACCCTCGCCGGCCTGGCCGGCCAGGCGGCACAGACCGCGACGCAGGCGGCCCAGGCCGCCCAGCAGGGCAAGCAGGATCCGAACGCACAGGACCCCAACGCGCTCGGCGAAGACAAAGACGGCGACGGCAAGCCGGACGATCCGGCCGCCGACCCCAATGCCCAACCCGCGGAAGCGAATCCGCCGGGCGCGGCAGCCGGGACGGAGTCGCGCGCGGGACGGGCGCCCATCCAGGTGTCGTTCGACGACGGCGCGCACCACGTCGAGGTGGCCGTCGATCCCGACACCGCCAAAGGCCCCGTGCACGTGAGCCTGGACCCGTCGAATCCCACTGCGCCCCCGCGCATCACGACCGAAACCTAGTTTTTCCGGCTTTCCCGAAAGGAGCAACACATGGGCGGCAAGCTCACCGTGGAGACCTCAGAGTTGCAGGCGCTCTCCACCAAACAGACCGATGCGGCCGCGACGTTCAGCGCCGCCGGCAACACCACGTCCTACGTCGAGGTCAAGGTGCTCGCGACCCACGGGCCGCTGTGCATGTCGACACAGTCGGCACTGAGTGCTGCGAACAACGCGCGCAAGGCCGCCTGCGAGCAGATGATGAACAAGTCGCGCAACCTGGCCTCGAACCTGAACAAGGCCGCGGCGCAATACGACCAGACGGATGCGCAGGAAGGTTCCAACCTCGGCAAGCAGATGCAGATCTGATCGATGTCAGACCATTCTTGGGACGACCACGACGACGACGAGCATCTCGCCGAACCCGAGAGCTCGCTCGACTACTTCACCACCGACGGCACTGACGACCCGGACCCGGGCGATTCGGGTCTCGACCACCTGGTGACGTCGGATCACGAGACGTACGACGACGAGACGGCGGGCTCCTATGCGGACGCCATCGCGCCGAATGTCCGTGGCGCGGTGGACGACGCCGACGACGAAACGTCGGACGACGACGCACCCCGGGTGGTGGTGTTCGCGGTCTCCGATCCCGCCGGAAACGTCACGGCCGAGGCGTCCATCGCCGGGTCGATCCAGCGGATCAAGCTGGCGCCCAAGGCGGCCTCGATGCCCGAGGCCGAACTCGCCCGCAGCATCCTGGCGACCGCGAAGCTCGCGAACATGAAGGGCCGTGCGGTGCAACGGGCACTCATCGAAGGCGTCCTCGCGGCCGAAGGGCTCGACGAAGAGCGCGTCGAGACCATCATCGAGATGAACGCGCCCGACCTGCCGACACCGCGACAGGCCGACGACGCGGTCGCCGAGGCAGAGGCGGCATACCTGCGCGGTGAGCATCGATAGCCGGCCCGAACATGGTTGGGCGACTGAGAGGTTCGCCCGCCGTGACCGGCCGCGCTGGTTCTAGACCTGCCAGCGCGGCGTCAGCACACCCAGGGCACCCAAGGCAACCGCGGCCGCGGTCGACGTGCGCAACACCGACGGCCCCAGCCGAACGGCGACGGCGCCGGCGTCCACCAACGCCGCCACCTCGCCGTCGGTGATGCCGCCTTCCGGGCCCACGATCAGCGTCACCGCCTCGGTGGCTGCCGAAACCACCTCGCGCACAGGAACTTCCGCGGATTCGTGCAACACGAGCGTGACGTGACCCGTCCCGGCGCTGCCCTCGCCGATCGACGCGACCAACTCAGCCGTCGACACCGGGCCACTGACCGAAGGTACGTACGGGCGACGGGACTGCCGCGCCGCCGACCGGGCCACCGCACTCCAGCGCCGTAGACCCTTCTCCACCTTGGCCGTACCGTCCCAGCGCGCGACGCAGCGCTCGGACTGCCACGCGACGAACGCGTCGGCACCGGCCTCGGTGGCCAATTCGATGGCCAGCTCGGAGCGTTCGGACTTGGGCAGGGCCTGCACCACCGTCACCGCCGGCACCGCGGCCGGGACGTCGGTGATCGACAGCACCCGTGCTGTCAACCGGCCCTTCACGGCGTCTTCGATGACGCAGTGCGCCAGCGTCCCGGCACCGTCGGACAGGTCGAGTTCCTCGCCCGGACGGATGCGTCGCACCGTCGCCGCGTGGAAGCCCTCGTCGCCGTCGACGACGGCGAGACCGCCGACCTCGGGTACAGCGTCGACGTAGAACAGCGCCCGGCTCACCAATAGCCCCGAAGGCTAACGGCCACTGAAGGTTTCGCGCAGGCGGCTGAACAGGCCGCCCCCGCCGCCGGCCACGGCCTGCGTCGAGCGCACCTCGGTGACGTCGCGGGACCGCTGCTCCTTGAACTTGCGCAGCAGTTCGAGGTCACGGTTGTCGAGCCGTGTCGGCACCACCACGTCGATGTGCGCGTGCAGGTTGCCGCGAACCCCGGACCGCAGGTGCGGCATACCGTGGCCGCGCAGCGTGGTGATCGAACCGGGCTGGGTACCCGGCGCGATGGTGATCTCGGTGGGCCCATCGAGGATGGCGTCGACGGTGACGGTGGTGCCCAGCGCGGCGTCGACCATCGGCACCGAGACGGTGCAGTGCAGGTCGTCGCCGTCGCGCAGGAACAGTTCATGGGGCTGCTCGTGGACCTCGACGTACAGGTCGCCGGCGGGGCCACCACCCGGGCCGACCTCGCCCTGGGCCGCCAGGCGCACCCGCATGCCCTCGCCGACGCCGGCCGGAATCTTCACGCTGACGTCGCGCCGTGCGCGCACCCGGCCGTCGCCGCCGCAGCGGTGACACGGGTCGGGGATGACCTCGCCGACACCGCCACACACGGGACAGGGCCGCGATGTCATCACGTTGCCGAGCAGCGAGCGCTGGACCGTCTGGACCTCACCCTGGCCGTGGCAGGTATCACAGCGGGCGGGCTGCGAATTGCCGTGCGTGCCCTTGCCCTGGCACAGGTCGCACAGCACCGCGGTGTCGACGGTGACCTGCTTGGTGACGCCTGTCGCGCACTCCTCGAGGTTCAGCCGCAGGCGCAGCAGCGAGTCCGAGCCCGGGCGCACGCGGCCGATCGGACCGCGCGCGGACGCGCCGCCACCGAAGAAGGCCTCGAACACGTCGCCGAGGCCACCGAAACCGGCGAAGCCACCGGCACCGCCGCCACCGCCGCCGCTCTCCATGGGATCGCCGCCGAGGTCGACGATGCGCCGCTTCTCCGGGTCACTGAGGACCTCGTACGCGGTGCTGATCTCGGCGAACCGCTGCTGCGCGCCCTCGTCGGGATTGACGTCGGGGTGCAGCTCCCGGGCCAGCCTGCGGTAGGCCTTCTTGATCTCCGAGTCGCTGGCGCCCTTGCTCACGCCGAGCAGGCCGTAGTAATCGCGTGCCACGCCTAAGAACCTTGCCTAATCTCTCGAACTGCTGGGCACCCTCACCGGGTGCCCAGTACCTCGCCTATGTACCGGGCGACAGCCGCGACGTTGGCGATGGTGCCCGGATAGTCCATCCGGGTGGGGCCCACCACGCCCATGCCGCCGTAAACCTTGCCCAAACTGCCGTAGGCGGTGCTCACGACGGACGTCCCAGCCATCTGCTCGGCCTCGGTTTCGTGGCCGATGCGTACCGTGACTTTACCTGCCTCCTGTTGGGCGGCCAGCAACCGCAGGACCACGACCTGCTCCTCCAGCGCCTCCAGCACCGACCGCAGGGACCCGCCGAAATCGGCGGTGTTGCGCGTCAGGTTGGCGGTGCCGCCGAGCAACAGCCGCTCCTCCTGGTGCTCGACCAGCGTCTCGACCAAGACCGTCGCCGCGCGGCCCACCGCGTCGCCCAGGCCGCCGTGACCGTCCATCTGCGATGCCAGGTCGGCCACCGCGACCGACGCGGCCGACAACAGCTTGCCTTCCAGGGCCGCGCCGAGCCGCTCCCGCAGCTGCGACAGCTCGTGTTCACCGATGGCGTCGCCGAGCTCGACGACGCGCTGGTCGACGCGTCCGGTATCGGTGATGACCACCAGCAACAGCCGGGCCGGGGTGAGCGCCACGACCTCGAGGTGGCGGACCGTGGAGCGCGACAGGGTGGGGTACTGCACGATGGCGACCTGCCGGGTGAGCTGCGCGAGCAGGCGCACCGCGCGGCGCAGCACGTCGTCCAGGTCGACGCCGGATTCGAGGAAACTCAGGATGGCCCGGCGCTCGCTGGACGACAGCGGCTTGACGTCGTCGATCCGGTCGACGAATTCGCGATAGCCCTTCTCGGTGGGCACCCGGCCCGAGCTGGTGTGTGGCTGCGTGATGTAGCCCTCCGCCTCCAGCACAGCCATGTCGTTGCGCACCGTGGCGCTCGAAACGCCGAGGTTGTGGCGCTCGACAAGCGTCTTGGAGCCGATGGGCTCCTTCGTGGAGACGAAGTCGGCAACGATGGCACGCAGCACTTCAAAGCGACGGTCGTCGGCACTACCCATTCGTCACCTCCAGTTTCACCGCCATTTTACGGTGACGATGGATTCGGGCGGTCGACAGACGTCATTCGGCAGCATCTGGTGGTCGGATGCCTCGGCAAACGCCGAGTCGACCCGCTAGGGTCACCTGTATGCCGACGCTGTCACCGCGGACCCGCTCGGCTCACGGGGAGCTTTGCAGAGTGATCTACTCATGATTTTCAAAGGGGTACGCGACGGAAAGCCCTACCCGGAGCATGGGCTGAGCTACCGCGAATGGGCCCAGATTCCGCCGCGCCAGTTGCGTCTCGACGAAATCGTCACCACGACGACGGTGCTCGCCCTGGACCGGCTGCTGTCCGAGGATTCGACGTTCTACGGCGATCTGTTCCCGCACGCCGTGCGCTGGCAGGGCACCATCTACCTGGAGGACGGCCTGCACCGTGCGGTGCGGTCGGCGTTGCGGAACCGGGTGGTGCTGCACGCAAGGGTGTACGACATGGATGTGCCGCTGTCGCAGCAGCTTTCGCCGGCCGGCGACTGAGCGCGCGCTAGCGCAGGTACGTGCCGACCAGCACCACGAGCACCAGCGCGACGAGCCCGATGCCCAGGCACATCAGCGCTGTGACGACGCGGCTGCGGGCGTCGCCACCCAGCCGGTAGGTGCCACGGAACAACGTGGCCATCGCGATGCTCGCGGCGTGCCAGCCCGCGGAGTTGCCATTGGTCTTCGGCTCGGGCGGTTGCTGCTGGTAGCCGTAGGGCTGCGGGTAGGCCGGTGGTGCGGGATACGGCCCCGGCGGCGGCTGCTGCGGATATCGCGGATCCGGATACGTCATTGCTGCACTCCCCCTGGTCAGCTCTGGCTTCCGCGACTTTACCCGGGCTCAGCCGGCCAGGGTCTCCCGCAGCGTCTTCGGCCGGATGTCGGTCCAGGTCTCTTCGACGTAGGCCAGGCAGTCGGCGCGCGTGCTCTCACCGAACACGACCCGCCAGCCGGCGGGCACGTCGGCGAAGACCGGCCACAGGCTGTGCTGCTCTTCGTCGTTGATCAGGACGTAGAACGCGCCGCTGTCGTCATCGAACGGATTGCTGCTCATCGCTTCTCCTCACGGATGGTGTGGCGTATTCGGCCCCCAGCACGCGGTCGCTGAGCAGACCGAGGCAGCTGAGGTTGGGGAATCCGGGGCCCTGCGTGAGCCAGGACAGGCTGGGCAGGAACAACTTCGGTGTGACGCCGCTGACGGCGAGGTCGTAGCCGATGGACCGCTGCAGGGAGTCGGCCGACAGCGGCGCACCGATACCGAGCTCCAGCACGTCCAACGCATCCTGGCTCAACAGCGGCGCGAACCACATCGAATCGGCGCCGGAACCGTCGATCACCAGATCGAAGCCGTGCACCGTCTCCAGGCAGCCGGAGTCGCGTTCGGTCTGCAGGGTCAACCGGATCCGGTCTTCGCGGGGCACGGCATGGGCGACGCGGCCGCGCAGGTGCCGGATGCGGTCGTCGGCCAGCAGCGAGTCCTGGACGCGGGCGGAGAACACGCCACGGTCGGTGCGGGCCATGGCATCTCGGCGCTCGGAGATGCTGAGCCCGGCCCAGCCCGTGGGGTCGGAGAACAGGGTGTTCTCGAAGTAGCCCTCGCCGCGGGTGAACAGCGTGACACCCGGGGAGATCACCGTGATGGTCGAAACCCGGTGCGAGAACAGCTCGTCGAGCATGGTGGCGGCGGTTTCTCCACCGCCGATGACGGCGACCCGCTCGGCGTTGATGCGCTCGTCCTGGGCGACGCGGTGCCAGAACTGAGCGATCGACAGCACCCGCGGATGCCCCGGCAGGATGGACCGCTCGGCCTGTCCCGGCCCGGTGATCATCACGCCGTCGGCGCGCACCTGCTGATCGCGGCAGTGCAGCAACCACTGGTCGCCGTCGACCGACAGCTGCGTGACCTCACCCGTGACCACCTGCATGGCAACGCTTTCCGCGACCCACGCCAGGTACTGGCTCCAGCGCCGGTGGGTGGGTGCGGGCCGGCCGCGGTCGATCCACTCGGCGAACTGTCCCGTCGAGATCAGGTACGACTGCCAGCTGTGCCGCATCATCCGTTCGTCGAGCTCGACGTTGCGGCGCGGCACGAGCGCCGACCGGTACGGGAAGCCGACGTCTTTTTCCGGGCCGGTGCCCAGCCGGTGCCGGCCGTCGGTCCAGCCGCCTGCGGCCTGCCAGTTGGCGCCGACGCCCAGGCGCTCCACCGCGATGACGTCGGGCGCGTCCACGCCCATGGCCCGCAGCTCGGCGGCCTTGGCGGCCACGGCGACCGCCTTGGCGCCGGCGCCGATGACGGCCAGGGTATTTCGGGTGTCGGTCATTTCATCACTTCCCTGAGCTGTGATTCCCACAGCTGTTGCAATTCGGCAATGTCTTCTGCGCTGAAAATGTCTGGCACCGTGCGCCATTGGACACCGAGCGCCGCGGTGCCGTCATGGTCGATGATTCCCGCCAGGAGGGTCAGGTCGTGGTGCACCGCGTAGTTCGGTTCGGGCACCGGTGACGCACCGGCCAGGAGCGCACCGTCGAGCTGCAGTGCGGCCCCACTCGCCCCGAGGTGTACCCGGCCCAGATAGTTCAGCAGCACCTGTGGTTCGGGGTAGGCCGCCAACCGCTCCGCGGTGTCCGCGCGCAGATACCGCAGCAGCCCGAAGTCGATGCCGTGGCCGGGGACCGCGGCGATCTCGGCGCTGACCTGTTGTGGCGCTTCGGAACTGATGCGCACCGGGTAGATGGCGCTGAACAACCCGACGGTGTCGCCGGTGTCTACGTCGTCACCGGCGACGACGGTGTCTGCGCGGCCATGGGTCTCCAGCGCCACCAGCGGCGCCGGGGTGTCCTGGCCGCGACGCTGCCGCCACCGGGTGATGGTGCGCGCGGTCGCCGCGGCCAGCAGATCGGTGACCGGCTGGCCGGCCCTCAGTACGCGCGCCGTCAGGTCGGTGTCGATGATCGACATGGCGACCACCACGTCTGCGGCACAGTCGGTCTCGGGCTGCACGCGGCGACGGCCGAGCGCGGGATCCGGGCCGGCGACCTGTGCCTCCCAGAAGTCCACGGTGTCGAGGTGCTGCGCCCGTTCGGCGACCAGCCGTGACCAGGCCCGGTAGCTGGTGTGCTCGCGGATGACTGCGGGCCGGGCACCGGAGGCCAGCGCGTGCCAGCCATTCTCCAACTCGCCGAGCACAATTCGCCAGGATGCCGGGTCGACAGCCAGCACGTGAGCACTGAGGACCAGCACCTTGCCGCTGGACGTGGTGTTCAGCAGCACCGCCTGCAGCAGGCGCCCCTGCTCGGGATCGAGGCGTTCGACCGCGAGATCGGTCTGCTCGGCCACCGCGGCCACGACGTCACCGTCGACGGTGACCTCGGACAGGACGTCGCCCACCGGATGGTCGACCAGAGTCATGGTGGCCCGGTCCAAGCGGCTTCGCAGGGCGGGGTGCGCGGCAATGACGCTGTGCAGCAACGTGGTCAGGTGCTCGGCGGTGATGGCATCCGGTAGCCGCACCGCCTGGGTCTGGGCCAGGCGGCGGCCGTCGCCGTACTGATACAGCCAATGCACGTTGGGCAGCACGGGTACCGGGCCCGCCTCCTCGACCGCCGTCGCGGCCAATTCGTTCTCGGCGTCCAGTTCGTCGGCCAGTTCGCGAATGCTGCTGCAGTCCAGCATCATCCGCGCACGCAGCGCCAGTCCGCGGCGGCGCGCGGCCTGGACCACCGACAGCGCGACGATGCTGTCGAGCCCCAGATCGAGGAAATCGGCGGTGACGTCGAGTCCGGCCGGGTCGGCCACCTCCAGCACGTCGGCGAACAACTCGGCCACGGCCAGTTCCGTTGCGGTCGCCGGCGCTGCCGCCTGCCCGGCGCCGGCGGCGGCATCGATCGCGGCCAGTGCCGCGTCGTCCACTTTGCCGTTGACCGTCAGCGGAATCTCGTCCACGGCGATGATGTGGTGCGGCACCAGGTATCTGGGCAGCCGGGACGCCAGCATGCGCCGCAACTCGGTGGTCCCTGCCGCCCCGGCGACGTACGCGACCAGCCGCGGCCCGCTGCCGTGCCGCCGGACGGTGACGTGCGCCTGCCGCACACCCGGGTGCGCGTGCAGGACCGCGGCGACCTCACCGGGTTCCACCCGGAATCCGCGAATCTTCACCTGATTGTCGGACCGCCCCTGGAATTGCAGGCCACCGGTGCCGGGGTCGCGGCGCACCACGTCGCCGGTGCGGTACATCCGCGCGCCGGCCACGAATGGGTCGGCGACGAATCGCGCGGCGGTCTCGCCGGCGCGGCCCAGATAGCCGCGCGTGAGCTGTCCACCGGCCAGGTAGAGCTCACCGGTGACGCCGTCCGGCACCGGGCGCAGCCAGGCGTCGAGGACGTAGGCGCGCGTCGCTGTGGTCGGGTGCCCGATCGAGGGGGTGTCGTGCTCGGTGAATGCGGCCACGACGGCTTCGACCGTGGTTTCGGTTGGGCCGTAACAGTTGTAGGCCGACATGCCGGTGCGGTCGCACTCGTTGCGGATGGCCGCCCACGCGTTCGGGTCGACGGCTTCACCGCCCAGCGCCAGCGCGGTCAACGGCACCGTCGTCAGGAGGCCTTCGGCCTGCAGCTGCGTGAACATCGACGGTGTGGTGTCGATCAGGTCGACGCCGTACTGCCCGATGGTCGCCACCAGTGCCTCGGCATCACGCTGCACCTCGTCGCCGATAATGTGCAGACCGTGGCCGTCCAGCAGCGCGGCCAGCGGCTGCCAGGCCGCGTCGAACGTGAACGACCAGGCGTGCGCGACCCGAAGTGGCCGACCGGCTTTCGCCACCGCGGGCCGCAGCACCCGGGCGGCATGGTCGGCGGCATAGGCCAGCACCGCGTCATGGGTGCCGATGACGCCCTTGGGCTTGCCGGTGGTACCCGACGTGAACACGATGTAGGCGCCCTGGCCGGGATGTGTTGGCAGCGGCGTGAATTCGCCGGCGGGGTGGTTACCTGCAGCCGCCAGCAGGGCGTCGTCCACGACCACCGACGCATTGGTCTGGCCGAGGATCTCCTCGATCCGGTCGGCGGGCATCGACGGATCCAGCGGCACGATCACCCCACCGGCCTTGAGCACGCCGAGCATCGCCACCACGTAATCGGGTCCCCGGCGCAGCAGCACCGGCACCGGCGTCTCGGTCTCGACGCCGCGGCGCCGCAGTTCGGTGGCGACGCGGTCGGACGCCTCGTCGAGACCGCGGAAGGTCAGCGCGCCGCCGTCATAGCTCAGTGCCACCGAACCCGGCTTGCTGCGCGCGGTAGTGGTGAACTTCTCGTGGATGCCACCGGTTTCGGTGGTGGCGGGATGCGCTGCCACCGTGGGCGCGGTCAGGTGGATACCGACGTCACGCAACGGGCGGTCCCAGCCGTCGACGAGGCGCTGCATCACCGCGAGCACCTGCCGGCCGAGGCTCTCCGGTGGCACGAGCCCGGTGGCGCCGTCTTTCGTCTCGACCAGGATGGTCAGTTCGCCATCGGTCAGGTGCGCTGCGACAGTGACCGGGAAGTGCGCCAGGCTCTGCAGCGCCCGGGGCCGGAATGTGGCTCCGCGGACGTCGAATTCGCCACTGCCGACGAGCCCGCCCGGCGGGAAGTTCTCATAGACCAGGAGGCTGTCGAACAGTTCGCCGACACCGCCGAGCGAGCGCAGTTCGGTGTGCGACAGGTAGCTGTGCTCGCGCAGCTCGGCGGCGTCGCGCTGCAGGGCCAGGCACTGCTCGCCGACGCGGCGCAGCGGGTCCAGGCGAACTCGCAGCGGCACGGTGTTGATGAAGAGACCGACCATGGTCTCGACGCCGGCGAGCTCGCCCGGCCGGCCCGAGACCGTGACGCCGAAGACGACGTCGCGGCGGTCGGTGAGCACCGACAGGATTGCCGCCCAGGCCATCTGGGTGAGGGTGTTGAGCGTGACACCGCGGGCCCGCGCGGCCTCGACCAGACGGTGCGTCTCGTCTTTGGGTGCCTTGATCTCGGTGGTGTGCGGCAGGTCGTCGCCGAGTTCACCGGAGCCGAGGGCCGGAGCCAGCATCGTGGGGCCGTCGAGCCCGGCCAGGTGCTGCCGCCACATCCCGCGGCTGGCCTCGGGGTCACGGGCCGCGAGCCAGCCGATGTAGTCGCGGTACGGGCGTGGCGCGGCAGGCAGCACGGAGATGTCGCCGCCGGCGGCATACAGCGCGAGCAGTTCACCGACGAACAACGGCAGCGACCACCCGTCGATGACGATGTGGTGCGCGACGACCGCGAAACGCCAACGCTGCTGCGGCATTTCGACGAGCAGGAACCGGATCGCCGGGCCGCGCTCCAGGCTGAAGGGCCGGCGCCGTTCCTGCGCTTCGAGGTCGTCGGCGGCATCGGGCGACGCGGCGGTCAGCTGCCGCCACGGCAGGTCGACCGCACTCGGGATCACCTGCACCGTACGGGCTCCGGCCTGCACGAAGCTGGCCCGCAGGTTGGGGTGACGCACCAGCAATGCGGCCGCGCAGTCCCGCAGCAGCGCCGCATCCACGTCGCCGTCGATGTCGGCGGACATCGCGATCAGATACGGGTCGTCCGCCTGATCGAGTTGCGCCATCGAGTACAGCCCCTGCTGCAGCGGGCTGAGCGCCAGGACGTCCTCGATGACCGGCGCCGGCTGCACCGTTGTCACTGCGGCTCCTGCGGTGCGTTCCACGATGACGCGAACGATGCGGTCAGCTCGGCGAGTTCGTCGGCCGACAGGCCCGAGACCGTCATCGGCGCGTGTTCGCGGTCCTCACCTGGTGCCCCTTGGGTTTCCGCCGACGACCGGGCGTCGATCGCCGCGGCCAGCTCGTGCACCGTCGGGTACTCGAAGACCATGCGGGCCGTCAGCTTCATGCCCGCGTCGCGGCCCCGCGCCGCCAGCTGGACCGCCTTGATGCTGTCGCCGCCCAGGCTGAAATAGTCGTCGCCCCGGCCGATCTCGCCTTCGGCGTCGAGCACCTCGGTCAGCAGGGTGATGAGGGCGCGTTCGGTGTCGGTACGCGCGGGCTCTGCCACCGCCGACCCGGTGCGCACGGCGCGCAACTGGACGGCCTCGATGCGCTCGAGCTGTCCGTCGGCCAGCCACCTGCCGCGTTCGCCGGTGGGTGCCGACTCCTGGTAGATGTCGCCCACCACGCCGAGGCCCACGGGCTGCTGCCACTCATCGAGCACCTGCACCCCGTCTTTGCCTCGGACGGCTTCGTCGACCCGCAGGTCCCGCAGCCGCTGATCGGCGTCCTCGGCGATGCCCGTGATCACCCGGACCAACCGGTCGGCGAGCCGCTGCGCGGTCTCCGCCGTGTACAGATCGGTGCGGTAGATCAGGTGGCCACGGTAACTGTCCTGGGTGGCAAAGAAATTCACCGACAGGTCCGCGTGCGCCACGTCGAACGTCGGCTCGAGCGCGGTGAACGTGGTGTCGCCGTCGGCCCGGGAATCGATGACGTGGTCGGTGGGCAGGTCCTCGCGCACGTGCACGACGACGCCGAACAGCGGGTTGCGTGACAGCGACCGGGCCGGGCTCACCGCGTCGACGACGTGATCGAACGGCAGGTCCTGGTGCGCGTAGGCGGCCAGTGCGGTGTCTCGGGACCGGACCAGAATCTCGCGCAGTGTCGGATCCCCGCTCAGGTCGTTGCGCAGGACCAGGATGTTGATGAAGAAGCCGACCAGCGCGTCGAGTTCGGCCTCGGTACGCCCGGCCACCGGGGTGCCGAGCGGAATATCGAGCCCCTCACCTGATTTCGCGAGCGCCACCGCCACCGCGGACTGCAGCAGCATGAAGTCGGTGATACCGAGTTCGCGGGTCAGCGCGGTCAGCTTGGTCCGCACGTCGGGGCCGACGACGAACGGCACCGACGCACCCTCACCCGAGAGCACCGGCGGCCGCGTGAAGTCGGGACGCAGACCCGGGTCGGCGGGCGGTTCGGCCAGCTGGCTGCGCCAGTAGTCCCGTTGCGCGGCAAGCGTTCCCGACTCGTCGGACAACAGCGTGGCCTGCCAGGCCGCGTAATCCGAGTACTGCACCGGCAGCGGCGCGAACTCGGGTGACCGCTGCTCGAGGCGCGCCCGGTAGGCGGTGACCAGGTCGGTGAACAGCACGCCGGCCGACCAGTGATCGGCGGCGATGTGGTGCACCATGATCGACAACACGTGCTGCCCGGGGATGGACAGCACCGCGGCCCGGATCGGCCACTGTGCTTCCAGGTCGAACACGTAGCGACGTTCCGCGTCGAGTTCGGCCTGCAGCCAGTCCTCGTCGGCGCCGCGCGCGCGGCGCACCGGCAGCGGCGCCGGGTCGTTCACGACCTGGTATGGCACACCGTCGATTTCGGTGTACGTGGTGCGCAGCACCTCGTGCCGCTCGACCAGGTCACCGAGCGCCGCGACGAAGGCGTCGACGTCACATGGTCCGGTGATCCGGGCCGCGAACGGGATGTTGTTGACCGGCCCGGGACCGTCGATGCGGTACTGGAACCATTGGCGCAGCTGCGATGCCGACATCTGGCGCGGGCCGGTGTGCTCGATGGCGAGCAGCGGCGGCCGGTTGCGCGGCGCGCCGGTGTCGACCCGCGCGGCGATCTCGGCCACGGTGCCCAACTCGAACACCTCACGCACCCCGATGTCGGCGTTGCACCGCGCCCGGATCGCCGCGACCAGCTTGGTGGCCAGCAGCGAGTGCCCGCCGAGTTCGAAGAAGGAGTCGTCGGCACCGACCTGCTCGACGCCGAGCAGGTCGGCGAACAGCTCGGCAACCTTCCGCTCGGTGTCGGTCGTCAGTTCCCGGAATGCGGTGCGGGACTGGATGTCCGGATCAGGCAGCGCGCGGCGGTCGATCTTGCCGTGCGCGGTGATCGGGATTTCGTCGAGCACGACGTACCCGGCCGGCACCATGTACTCGGGCAGTGCTGCCGCCACCCGCGCCTTGATCCGTGGCACGTCGACCGAATCCAGGTCGCCGCGCTCGGCCGGGGTGAGATAGCCGACGAGGCTCTTGCCCAGCCCGGGGAGATCGCTCGCCACGACGACCGCCTGGCCGACGCTGGGGTCCACCGCGATGGCGGCGGCGATCTCGCCGAGTTCGATGCGGAAGCCGCGGATCTTGACCTGCTCGTCGGCCCGGCCGACGAACTCGATGTCACCGTCGGCATTGAGCCGGGCCAGGTCGCCGGACCGGTACAGCCGACCACCCGGGGTGAACGGGTCGGCGACGAAACGCTCGGCGGTCAGGCCGGGACGCTGGTGGTAACCATGCGCGACATGGGTACCGCCGATGTAGATCTCACCGATGACGCCGACCGGGACGGGGCGCAACGCGTCGTCCAGCAGGTGCATCTGCGTGTTGATCTTCGGCTTGCCGATCGGCACGATGCGCGTGCCCTGCTTGCCCTCGACGCGGTACCGGCTGGCGTTGATGACCGTCTCGGTCGGTCCGTAGAAGTTGTGCAGCAGCGCGTCGAACGTGGCGTGGAACTTGTCGGCCACCTCGCCCGGCAGCGCTTCGCCGCCGATCGGCACGCGCTTGAGGCTGCGCCATTCGTTGACGCCGGGCAGGGACAGGAACAGCCCCAGTAGCGAGGGCACGAAGTGCATCGAGGTGATGCCTTCGGTGCGCAGCAGTTCGGTCAGGTACCCGATGTCGTTGAGCCCGCCCGGGCGCGGAATGACCAGGCGCGCACCGCAGGCCAGCATGCCGAACACCTCGGCGATGGACACGTCGAAGCTCGGCGACGCAACCTGCAGCAGGCGTTCGTCGGCGTCGATCTGGTACTCGTCGACGAACCACACGAAGTACTCGGCGACCGGACGGTGCGGTACCGGCACGCCCTTGGGCAGACCCGTCGAACCCGACGTGTAGATCAGGTAGGCGGTGTTGGCCGCCGTGAGCGGCCGCACCCGATCGGCATCGGTCGGGTTGTCGTCGCGCAGGCCGTCGAGGTCGGTGATCGGCTCGCGGATGACCAGTTTCGGGTCACCGTCGCTCAGGATGAACGACAGCCGGTCCTCGGGATAGGTCGGGTCGACCGGCAGGTACACACCGCCGGCCTTGACGATGGCCAGCGCCGTGATCACCAGCTCGGGCGACTTCTCCAGCAGCACCGCGACGCGGTCCTCGGTACCGATGCCCTGCCCGATCAGCCAGTGTGCCAACCGGTTCGCCTCGGCGTTGAGCTCGCGGTAGGTGTAATACCGGCCCTCGTACGCGACGGCGACCGCGTCCGGGGTGCGTTCGGCCTGGGCTTCGATCAGCGCGGCCAGCGTCGTGTCCGGGGTGCTGAACTGCTCGCCGATGGCCATCCGGCGCAGCCAGTCGGCGTCGTGCTCGTCCATCAGGTCCAGCTCGGCGATTGCCCGGCCCGGGTCGGTCAGCGCGGATTCCAGCAGCACCACGTAGTGCCGCAGCATCTGGTCGGCCAGCGTGGCGTCGAGGATCTCGGTCAGGTACTCCGCCTCGACGATTGCCCCGGCGTCGTCGAATTCCACCATGAAGCCCAGCGGCAACTGGGTCTGGTGCCCCCGGTACTCGGCCCGGCGGCAGGTGATTCCGGACGGGCAGAAGCCCCGGCCGTCGGCCTCGCGGGCGCCGAAGGAGACCCGGGCCAACCGCTCGACACCGTGGCGGCGGTCCGGGTTCAGCTCGCGCACCACGCGATCCAGGTTGATCTGCTGATGGGCGAAGGCCCCGTGGGTGGTGTCCTTGGCATGGCTGACGAACTCCCCGAAGCTCTGGCGCGCGTCGGGGCGCAGCCGCAGCGCCACGGTGTTGCCGTAGTACCCCAGCGCCTCCTCGGTGCCACCGCTGCGGTTGAGGACCGGCGTGGCGACCAGGACGTCGTCGGCGTGGGTGTAGCGATGCAGCAAGGTCCCGAACGCCGCCAGCAGCACGGTGTAGGGAGTGGAGCCGGTCTGACGCGCCAGCTCGGAAATCCGGGCCACGGTGTCGGCGTCGATGCGCCGCGTGACCCGCTGCGAGCGGTGACCGGTCGGCACTAGGGAGCCGTGCGCACCCGGGAGCTCCAGGGGCTCAGGCGGATCGGCGAGCACCGAGCGCCAGTACTCGAGTTCCTCGGTGTGGTCGTCGGCGGGCACCGCGGCCGGAATCACCTCGGCCAGCTGCTCGCCCTCGTAAGCACGCGTGAGATCGCTGAAGAACACCTGCCACGAGGCGTCGTCCCAGGCGATGTGGTGTGCGGTGAGCAGCATGATGTGCTCGTCGGTCCCGGTGCGGATCAGGCTGATCCGCAAGGGTGATTCGGTGTCGAGCTGGAACGGCGTGCCGAACTCCCGCTGTGCCAGCACTTCGAGCCGCAGGGCGCGCGACGATTCGGACAGGTCGCTGAGGTCGTGTGTGCTCCAGCCGGGCGCCAGTTCGTCGTGGACCGTCAGCCCGGGTTCGCCCGTCGCATCGGCCCGGTACGTGGTGCGCAGGACCGGGTGGCGGCGGGCCACCGCGTTCACCGCGTCCCGCAGGCGCTCGTGGTCCAGCGCACCGGTGATCGCAAAGGACACACAGACATTGAGCAGTGCGCCGGCGGGGTCGGCGGTCTGCACGAACCACATCCGGCGCTGGCCGTCGGACAGCACCGGCACGGCGGGGGCGCCATCGCCCGACTGCGTGCCGTTCTGGGACTGCAGGCCGCGCTCGGCCAGCTTGCGCCGCAACAGCTCCAGGCGCGCGTCGTCTGCCCCGTTTGCTCCTCGCGTGCGCAGTGCCCCGATGTCGGTCTCGGTCACGCTAGCTCTCCACCTTTTCTGTTCTGTCGGTTAGCAAATCCACCAGTTCGATACCGGTGATGCCGCTGAGCAGCCCGGCCAGCGGCACGGACCGGCCGGTGCCCCGGCGCAGTCGCTTACGCAGGTCCAGCGCCAGCAGCGAATCCAGGCCCAGGTCGAACAGGGCCGCGGTCAGGTCGATGGCAGCGGGGTCGCCCAGTTTGAGCACTGCCGAAAGTTCGTGCCGGACGACGTCCGCGGCGTCGGCACCGGCGCCGAGGGTCGCCGGAACATGCTGCGGTGCAGCCGGTTCCGCGGCCAGCGGCGCAGCGCCGAGCAGCGTCGCCAGCCGCTCGGCGTCCGCGCTGAAGATCAGCGGTGCGGGCGCCTGGGTTCCGAGAGCCGCCTCGATCGCGATGTCGGGATCCATCTCCCGCAGTCCGGCGCGCTCGATGCGCGCCACTTCGTCGGCCCCGACGATGCCGGCACCGGGCCACAGTCCCCACCGCACGGCGACACAGTCGAGGCCCTTGGCGCGGAACTGCCCGGCCAGCACGTCCTGCATGCGGTTGACGGCCGCGTACGCGACATGACCGAGCCCGCCCCACAGTCCGGACACCGACGAGCACACCAGGATTCGGGCGCCCGGACGCAGCGGCCAGTACTCGGCCAGCCGGGCCAGACCGCCGACCTTCGCGGCCGCGGTGGTGATGAATTCGTCCGCACCGACCTCGGTGCCGAACACCGCCGCACCGGCTGCATGGACCACGAGCGTCGCACCGTCACCGCCGTGGGCGGCCGCGGCGGCCGAAAGCTGTTCGGGCGACGCGATGTCGCACTGCACCGACACCACGTCGGTGCCGTCGAGGCCGGCCAGTTGCTGCGCGCCGGTACCGCTGCGGCTCACCAGCACGATGCGCCGGGCGCCCGCGGCGGCGAGGGCCCGCGCGAAATGCAGCCCGACCGCACCGTTGCCGCCGGTGATCACGACGTTGTCGAGGAGCCCGGGCGGCGGTGCGTCGGCGTCCGGCAGGGCTTGCAGACCGCGGCGGTACTGCTGCGAATCACGCAGCGCCACTTCGGTTCCGGTGCCCAGCATGGTCTCGATGACGGCGGTGGCCGCCGGTGCGTCGAGTTCCCAGGATGCCAGGTCGAGGTGCCGGAAGGACTGGTCCGGATGGTCGAAGCCGATGCTGCGGTGCATGGCGGCGAGGGCCGCCTGGGCCGGCAGCGCCACCGGCTCGTCGTCGCGCACGTGCTCGCCGCCGACGGTGACCAGCCACACGTCGGCGCATTGCGGCCCAATGGCATTCGGGTAGTCACACAGCCCGCCGGCGATCAGCTCGGCGAGGTCGGTGACTGCCGTTTCGGCGTCGGGGTGGTCGAGCATCGGTGCGACGACGATGAGCAGATCGGCGTCGACGGGCTCGACCAGCACCGTGCCGAGGTTGGCCCGCACCCCGTCGCGCAGCTGGTCGGCGAGCTCGCCGCGCGGTCCCGCCAGTTCGACCACGGCAGCGCGCCGGATGATCAGCGGCACGGTCTCGTCCGGCTGGGGCAGCCACTGCTCGGCACCGACCGTCAGGCCGGCCACCGGCGGCAGCGGTTCGGGAGTCGCCCAGAGGTGCATCGCCGCCATGGGGGCATGCGGAAATCCGCGCAGCAGAGGTTGATTCGGCTCGATGTGCCCGGCCCAGTCGTAATCGGGGTCGGACACGGCCACCGTGGCGATGTTGTCGGACAGCACGTCGGGCAGCGCCTCGTCGCGGCGTCCCGAGCCGACTGCCAGCGGCGCATCGGTATCGGCGAGCGCGTGCAGCAGCGCCGGGTGCGCCGACATCTCGACGAAGGCTTCGACGCCGCTGTCCCGCGCCGCGGCGGCGGCCCGGTCGAACCGCACGGTGTTCCGCAGGTTCCGGTACCAGTACTCACCGAATTCGGTGCCCGCGTCGACTGCCGCGCCGGTCACCGATCCGATGAACGGCACCGCGCCGACACCGAACTGTGCCTTCGGCACGCCGGAAAGCAGTTGTGCGCGCAGCGGATCCAGGGCACTGGTGTGCGCCGGGAAGCTCATGGCGATGACGCGCGCGAAGCGGCCGCGCGATTGCAGCTCGGACACCAGGTCGGCGACGGCGGTGCGCTCGCCGGACACCACGACCGATGCCGACGAGTTGACCACGGACAGTTCCATCCACCCCGCGGCGTCCGAAACCACCTGCTGCGCTTCGTCGACGCTCATCCCCAGGCTCGCGGCGCCGAAATCACCGGTCAGGCTGTCGAGTGCCCCGGCCCGGGCGATGACGACGGCGACGGCCTCGTCCAGTGTGATGGCCCCGGCGACATACGCCGCAGCGATCTCACCGAGGCTGTGCCCCAGCGTGACGTCGGGCTCGATGCCCAGTGCCCGCCACACCGCCGCGAGACCGACGGCGTGCGTGAACTGCGCGCTCTGACTGTGGATTTGCGACCACTCGCGGTCGGCCGGGTCGACCAGGAAGGCCAGCGGCGAGTCGATGCCCGCGGCGACGAATGCGGCGGCGCAGCGGTCGGCCGCGGCGCGGTACACCCGCAGTTGCCGGTACGCATCGGTGCCCATCGACGGCCACTGGCCGCCATTGCCCGGGAACACGAAGGCCGTCCGGGGCGCTGTGGTCCGCGCGGAGACGGCCACCAGGGGATGCTCCTCCCCCGCCGCCAGTGCCCGCAGCGCGGCGGTCAGCTCGGCGGCGTCATGGGCCCGGACCACCGCCCGGAACCGCCGGCGACGGCGCAGCCGCAACAGCATCGCGGCCACCGCGCCCAGGCCCACGGCACCATGCCGGTCCAGGTAGTCGGCGACGCCGGTCGCCTCAGCGGCAAGCAGCTCCTCGGTGTGCGCGCTGAGCAGGACGGGGACGCGGCCGTCGGGAAAGTGCGAAAGGCTCATCACGCCACCAATCCCTCCGGCATCGCGACGACGACGTGCGCGTTGGTGCCGCTCATGCCGAACGCCGAGACCGCGGCAAGGCGCTCACCACCGACGGCGGGCCATGGGGTGTGGTCGGTCGCGAGCCGTAATCCCTGTGCGCTCCAGTCGATTTCGGCGCTGGCCTGCGCGGTGTGCAGGCTTGCCGGGATGGTGGCGTGCTCGGCCGACACGAGGACCTTGGCCAGTCCCAGCGCACCGGCGGCGGCCTGGCTGTGTCCGACGTTGGATTTCACCGAACCGAGGACCGCGCCCCGGCCGGGTGCGGTGGCACCGTAGGTCTGCGCCAGCGAATTCAATTCGGTGCGGTCCCCGAGTTTGGTTCCGGTGCCGTGGCCTTCGATCATCCCGATCTGGTCGGGCCGGGCACCGGCGAGATCGAGCGCGCGGGCGAACAGCCGCGCCTGCGCCGGCCCACTCGGCGCGGTCAGGCCGGTGCTGCGGCCGTCCTGGTTGAGGCAACTGGCCCGGACCTCCGCGAGCACGCGGTGACCGCCCCGCTGCGCCACCGACTTCCGTGACAGCACGAACATGCCGGCGCCTTCGGCCCAGACGGTGCCGCTGGCCTGCGCGCTGTACGGCCGGCAGTGCCCGTCGTCGGAGAGGGCGTGCTGTTTGGCGAATTCGACGAAGTATCCCGGCGAACCCATCACGCACACCCCGCCGGCGAGCGCCATGCTGCAGTCACCCGAGCGCAGTGCCTGCACCGCGGTGTGGAACGCGGTCAGCGCCGACGAGCACGACGTGTCGATCGTCAGCGCCGGGCCGTCGAGGCCCAGCAGGTAACCGATTCGTCCGGAAATCACGCCCAGCGACGTCCCGGTGATCAGATGCCCACTCAGGTCGGAGTATTCGGCGAGATCGGGGCCGTATCCGGTGCCCGAAGCGCCGATGTAGCAGCCGACGTCGTGCCCGGCCAGATCATCGGGGTTGATGCCCGCGTTCTCCAGCGCCCGCCAGGTCACGCGCAGCGCGACGCGCTGCTGCGGGTCCATCGCCACCGCCTCGCGCGGCGAGATGCCGAAGAACGAGGGGTCGAAAAGCGCTGCGCCGGTCAGGAATCCGCCACGGTTGTGGATGCGCTTGAACCCGTCGCGGCGCGAGCCCGCGAGCAGGTCGCGCACGGCCCAGCCGCGGTCCTCCGGGAACGCGCCGAGCGCCTCGCGGCCGGAAGACAGCAGTTGCCAATAGCTTTCCGCGTCGTCCACGTCACCGGGGGCCTCGACCGCCATCCCGACGATGACCACCGGATCGTCCGTTGCCGAGTCGGCGCTCATCGATTCAGCGCGCACTGATCACTTCCGCGATCGCGTCCAGCTGGTCATTGAGGTAGAAGTGGCCGCCATCGAACTCGGCCAGCGTGAAAGCGCCCGACGTGTGGTTCTCCCAGCGACGCAGCATGTCCCGGTCGATGCGGCGGTCGTCGCGTCCGCCGAGAGCATGGATATCGGCGGCGATGCGGCCGCCGCCCACGTAGCGGTTGAGGGCTTCGTAGTCGGCCCCCACCGCCATCAGCAGCATCTCCACGAAATCCACGTCGGCGAGCAGCCGGGGGTCGGTACCGCCGAGATCGACCATCTCGGCGAGCATTTCGCGCGGGCCGGTCGGCAGCGGCGGCGCGTCGACCACATCGCACGGCGCCTGGCCGGCCGATGCCCACAGGCTGTGCACGGTGGCCCCACTCTGTTCTGCCACGCGTGCGAATTCGAAGGCCACCACCGCACCCATGCAGTGCCCGACGAGTCGCAGCGGGCCGAGGCCCGGCCAGTCGCCCGCGGCGTACAGGTCGGCGGCCAGCTGCTCGACGGTCGGGTGCGCCGGATGCGCCAGCCGGTCGGCGCGGCGCGGGTACTGGACGACATACGCGTCGATCCCCTTGCCCGACAAGGCGGTGGCCAGGTCCCGGTAGGCGACCGCGGCCCCGCCGGCATGCGGGAAGATCACGACCGCTCCGGCGTCGCCGGAGCCCGCGTAGTGCTTGATCCAGGGCGCGAAGGCGCTTTTCGGCTCGGTCGCGGAGCCGGTATGCACGTCGGTCATGAGACGGCCGCCGGGTCCAGCGCGGTGAGCACGTCGTCGTGGTTCATCTCGGAAATCTCCAGGTAGAGCTCGGCGACCATTTCCAGTCGGTCGCTGCCGTTCTCGCGGCCGGTCAGCCGCTGCGCCAGCGCCCGCACCGTCCGGGCGGCGAAGATGTCCGGCACGCCCACGGTCGGGGTATCCAGCCACTTCCGGATCCGCGCGACGGTGGCGGTCGCCAGAACCGAATCACCGCCGAGCTCGAAGAAGTCGTCCTCGACACCCGCATCGACTGCGACCAGCTCGGAGACGATCGCCACCAGGGCGCGCTCCAGCATCGTCTCCGGCTGCGCCCGTCCGGCGCCGTCGGCCGCCTGGACCAGTGCCGCGAGCTGACCGGCCGCGGCCCGGCGGTCGGTCTTGCCGCCGACGGTGAACGGAATCGCCGCAACCACCTGCAGCTGCCGCGGGATCATGTGCGGCGGTACGAGTTCGGCAACGGCCGCGGAGATGCGCTCGGCGGTCAGCTCCGCGTCGTCGACCGAGACGAGGGCCGCCAGCACGTCATGTCCACGCTCCCCGCCCGGGACCACTCCGGCCACCGCGGCACGCACGCCCGGAACCCGCTGCAGTGCGGCCTCGACGTCACCGAGCTCGATGCGGTAGCCGCTGATCTTCACGCGGTGGTCGGCACGCCCGACGAACTCCAGGATGCCGTCCGGCCGGTAGCGCGCCAGATCGCCGGAGCGGTACCAGGTTCGGCCCGCGTAGCGCACGAAGCGGTCGGCGGTGAGATCTGCCCGGCCGCGGTAGCCCGAGGCGATGCCGCGTCCGGTGAACCACAGTTCGCCGGCCACCCAGTCGGGGCAGTCCTGGCCCGACTCGTTGACCACGCGGCACGCGTTGTTGGTGAACGGCACACCGTAGGGCACCGCCGACCAGGTGTCCGGCAACTCGCCGGCCTCGAAAATCGTTGCGTGAATGGCGGTTTCGGTGGCTCCGCCGAGGCCCGCGACGCGGACACCGGGCGCCTGCGCCTGCAGGTGCCGGACCATGGCGGTCCGGACCCAGTCGCCGCCGGTGAGAACCACCCGGACGGTGTCCAGACGCCCCGCACCGACCTCCACGAGCATCTCCAGCCAGCCCGGCAGGAAATTGAGCACCGTCACGCCGTGCTGGGCGATGAGGGCGGCCCACCGGTCCGGGTCGCGCCGGTACGGCTCGTCGACGACGACGATGCTGCCGCCCGTCGCGAGCGTGGCGAACATGTCGAGCACCGACAGGTCGCACTCGAGGGTGGCCAGCGCGAGGCAGCGGTCGGCCGGTCCGATGTCGAAGTGCCCGTACAGGAATTCCGCGGTGTTCATCGCCGCGTCGTGGGTGACCTCGACGCCCTTGGGCTCACCGGTGGAGCCGGAGGTGAACAGCACGTAGGCCAGTTCGTGCGGATCGGTGGCGGCCGGGACGAACGGTCCCTCGGCGCGACGCCCGATCCGCAATGCCTCCGCCACGGTGAGCGACGGCTTCCACGACGGTGCCAGGTCACCGCAGTAGAGCGCCATCCGGACGCCGCCGGTGGCCAGGATCTTCTCGGTGCGGTCGGCGGGCTGGTCCACGCCGATCGGCAGGTAGACCGCGCCGGCGGCGAGGATGGCCAGCAGCGCGATGATCTGTTCGGCGCCCTTGGGGCCGAGGACGGCCACGGTGTCGCCCGGCACGATACCGGCGATCTGCAGCGCGGACGCGACGGCCGAAACCTCCTCGGCCAGTTCGGCATACGTCCACTGCCGGGACTCGCCGATCATGGCGGTGGCGTCGGGGCGGGCGGCTGCCGAGGCGAAGAAGCCGGTGTGCAGCGCCGCGCCGCTGGGCGCCGCGGTGCGGCTGTTGGCCGCGTCACGGACCGCGCGCTGCGCCGCCGACAAGGGCTCCGGGGTGGGTGCCTCCCATGCGGCGTCGTCGCCGGCCAGCCGCTCGAGCTCGGCGATGTGCCGGGCGAACATGGCGTCGATGACGCCGTCGGGGAATGCGTCCTCGCGCACATCCCAGTTGACCAGCACGCCGCCGTTGAACTCGGTGACCTGGGCGTCGAGCATCACCTGCGGCCCTTGCGAATTGATCCACCCGGGCGTACCGAACGTCTCGAGCACGGCCGAGCCGAACAGTTCGCCGAGGCCGAGGGCGCTGGTGAAGACCACGGGTGCCAGCACCTGCGTGCCGCGGTGCCGGCTCAGGTCGCGCAGCACCTCGAGCCCGGAGTACTCGGAATGCGCTGCGGCGCTGCGGAATGCATCCTGCAGGACGCCGCAGCGCGCCGTCGCGGTGGCTGCGTCGGTCAGGTCGACGTCGAGCAGCAGCGACGACGTGAAGTCACCCACCAGGCGGTCGACGTCGGCGTGCCGCTGATCGCGCCCGAACAGCGGCACGTTCAGTAGGAAGCGCTGTCCGGCCGACCAGCAGGCCAGGGCATCGGAGAAGGACGCGGCCAGGGCCATCGCGGGCGTGATGCCGCGCCTGCGGGCCGCGGCATACAGTGCGTCCCGCACGTCGGGGGCCAGCCAGTGCCAGCGCCGCGTGGTGTGCCGCGGATCGTTCTGCTCGGCAACCGGAACCAGCGGCAGGCGCGGCGGGTCGGGCAGTTCCGGGAGCCGCTCGCCCCACCACTGCCGATCCGCGTCGGCGCGGGGATTGGGTTCTTGCGCCGATTGCGTTGTGGCCACGCGGTATTCGCGGTACGTGTAGGCCAGCGGAGCCAGCTCGACACCGCGGTACAGAGCCGCGAGATCGGTCATCAGGGTGCGGTAGCTCATGGCGTCGGCGGCCTGCATGTCCAGGTCGACGTGCAGACGGGTCTTGCCGTCCGGGAGCAGCGTCAGGGTCAGTTCGAAGACCTGGTCGGTCAACTGCTGGTGCGCCTTGCGGCGCTGGGTGGCAGCCAGCTGCTCGGCAATCTGCTCCGCCGGCAAGTCCCGCAGGTCGGTGACCGTCACCGGGAAGCCGCCGTCGAGCGCCTTGATGCGCTGCGTGCCGTCGGCGAGGAACTGTACGCGCAGCATGGGGTGCCGCGCCGCCAAAGCCGTTGCGGCGGCGGTCAGTCGCTCGGCATCGACGCCGTGGCCGTCGAATTCGACATAGAGGTGCCCGGCGACGCCACCCAATTGCTGGTCGTCTTCGCGCCCGATCCACATGGCGTGCTGCATCGGGGCCAGGCCGAACGGCTGGTCGTGTTCCGAATCATCCTGGGGTGCCGAGGTTTCGGCGCGCTGCAGGCCGCCCGCCGCGGACAGCAGTTCGGACCAGGCCGCGATGGTCGGCTCGGCAGCCAGTGCGGCGAAGTCGATGTCGATGCCCTGCTTCCGCCAGCGTCCGGCGAGGGACATCATGCGGATCGAATCCAGGCCCTGGCTGATCAGGTCGGCGCCCGGGTCGAGGGTGTCGGCACGGGCACCCAGCAGTTCGGCAACCTCCTCGCGGATGGCCTGCGAATTCACTGCCACGACGCCCACAAAACCCTCCCGAACACGTTAAAGACAGGCTGTCCTAATTTTGATTAGGCTACCCTATATTGCCGCTACCTCCATGCCTACCCCGAGGGATCCGCCGTGACGCGCACCACTGTCTCCACCGAGGCCGACCAGCATTTGCTGAATGGATTCGTTCGGTTTCCGCACGACCGCGCAGAGCGTTACCGCGAGGCGGGCTATTGGGCAGGTAAACCGCTGGACAGCTTGTTGTCCGACGCCGCGCGACAGTGGCCGGACCGCGTCGCCGTCGTCGACCCGTCTTCGTCATACACGTTTGCCGAACTCGATCATCTAGCCGCCGAAGCCGCCGCCGGCTTCGCCGCTCTCGGCATCGAAACCGGCGACCGCGTACTGCTGCAAATGCCCAACACCACCGACTTCGCCATCGCCCTGTTCGGACTGCTGCGCGCGGGTGCGGTGCCCGTCATGTGCCTGCCCGCTCATCGACGCGCCGAACTCGGTCATTTCGCCACGGTCAGCGGCGCTGTCGCGCTCGTCATCGCCGACCGGTTCGGCGGCTTCGACTATCGCGACATGGCGCGCGAGCTGGTTGCCGAGCACCCGCGCCTGCGGCACGTGGTCGTCAGCGGCGAGGCCCGCGAATTCACCAGCTGGACTTCCCTTTTCGGCCACGCGCCGGCAGCCGCGCCGGCCATCGACACCGCGGAACCCGCCCTGCTGCTGGTCTCCGGCGGCACCACCGGGGCGCCGAAGCTGATCCCCCGCACCCACGACGACTACTACTACAACGCCACCGCCAGCGCCGCGGTGTGCGAAATGACCGGTGACGACGTGTATCTGACGGTGCTGCCGGCTGCGCACAACTTCCCGCTGTCGTGCCCGGGGATGCTGGGCGCCATGTCCGTCGGCGCCACCACGGTCTTCACCACCGATCCCAGCCCGGAGTCCGCGTTCGCCACCATTGCCCGGCACCGCGTCACCGTCTGCGCTCTGGTGCCCGCACTGGCCACCCTCTGGACGCAGGCCTGCGATTGGGAACCGCAGCGCCCCAACACCTTGCGACTGCTCCAGGTCGGCGGCGCCAAACTGTCCGCACCGGACGCGGCGGCCGCACGCGTCGCGCTGACGCCCGGCCTGCAGCAGGTTTTCGGCATGGCCGAGGGGCTGATCAACTACACCCGTCCCGGCGATGATCCCGAACTTCTGGACCACACCCAAGGGGCACCGCTGTGCCCGGACGACGAGCTGCGCATCGTCGACGACGAGGGCGCCGACGTGCCGGTCGGCGGCGAGGGTGAGCTGCTGGTGCGTGGGCCGTACACCCTGAACGGCTACTACCGGGCGCCGTCCGACAACGAGCGGTCATTCAGCCCAGACGGCTTCTACCGCAGCGGGGATCGCGTGCGCCGCAGGGCCGACGGCTACCTCGAGGTCACCGGACGCATCAAGGACGTCATCCACCGGGGCGGGGAGACGATCTCGGCACTCGATCTCGAGGAACACCTGCTCACGCACCCGTCGATCCGGGCCGCAGCCGCCGTCCCGCTGCCGGACCCCTATCTGGGCGAAAAGATATGCGCGGTGGTCGTATTCAGCGGTCCCGCCGTCAGCCTCAGCGACCTCAACAGCTACCTCGACGACCGCGGCGTTGCGGTACACAGCCGGCCCGACACCCTGATCGCACAGCCATCGCTGCCGGTGACGGCCGTCGGCAAGGTCGACAAGAAGGCCATCACCCGGGCGATCGCGGCCGCCACATCCGCCTGACCATGAAATCCCTCGCGAGCAGACTCAAAACTGTCGAATTTCGCCAGATATCGACAGTTTTACGTCTGCTCGCGGGATAAACCGACCCCCGCTAGGAGCCAGCTTCCATGTCCGATACCCCGAAGACCCTGCGCGAGTACATCGTCAACACGGCGATCAACACCATTCCACCGCTGATCGCGTACTACGTACTGCGCGTGTTCGACTTCGAACCGTACCTGGCGCTGGTCGGGGCCATCATCACCGCCGCCGCGCAGGGGGTCCTGACCATGGTGCGCAAGCGCAAGGTCGAGCCCGCGAACGTCGTGGTGATCGTCGGCGCCGCGTGCTCGCTGATCATCGCGCTCACCACCAGGAACCCGCGCATCGTGCAGGCCCTCGAACTCGTCCCCATGTCGCTGCTGGTGTGGTCCTTCGCCATCAGCGGGCTACTGCGCAAACCGAATTCGAAGAAGATGGCCGGCGTCATCTCCCCCGCGCTCGCCGAGCCGGCGCTGCCCGAACGCGGCTGGACCGAGCAGAGCATCCAGGACTGGCACCGGCTGCACACGCAGCTGTGCGTCGGGCTCGGGCTCCTGTGCGGTTTCTATCCCGTCTTCGCGCTGTACATGATCTTCAACTACCCGGTCGACATCTCGCAGTTCGTCATCGTCGCGACCGGCCCCACGCTCGTGGTGCTGTGCATCGTGTTCGCGGTGGCCCGCATTCGCCGGTTCGTCGGGCAGCACGACGGTGCCGCCGACGTCGCGGTGGTCGCCGGCGGGTCTGAGTAGTCACACTCATCCGCGCCGCCCGGCGCTCGGGCATCATCAGCTCATGCCGAGACTGTTGCCCGATTTCCACACCGTGATCGACGGCACCGCGCCCGACCGCGACCGCAGCATCGACGTGGCGCGCCTGGGTGCGCTGCTGGTGGTGATGTTCGGTCACTGCGCGTTGCTGCTGGCCACCATCACCGCCGACGGCGTCCAGATCGGCAACACCCTGGGCGCCGTTCCCGGCCTGCAGCCGGCCACCTGGATGTTGCAGGTCATGCCATTGTTCTTCTTCGCCGGAGCCGCGGCGGGCATTCACAGCTGGCGCGCCGGGACGCCCTGGGGCACCTGGCTTTTCACCCGCGCGCAACGCCTGTGCCGACCGGCGCTGTGGTACCTGGGCGCCTGGACCGTCGCCCTGATCGTGGTGCGGTTCACCATGGGTGCCGAGTCCGCGGCGGCCCTGGGCAACGAGGCCGTCGCACTGCTGTGGTTCCTCGGCACCTATCTGATCGTGCTGGCGTTCGTCCCCGCCTTGGCCCGCTTGCGCTCGGCACGGTCGGCCGCACTGGTCGTCGCGGCCCTCATGGCGGCTGCGGCGCTCGGCGACTGGGCCCGGATCAGCACGCACATGCTGGAAGCCGGCGCGGCGAATCTGATTGTGGTCTGGCTGATTCCGATGGTCATCGGCGCGGCGTACGCGCACCGGCTCATCGCACCGAGGACGGCGCTGGCCGTGGCCATCGGCACCCTGGCCGTCCAGGTGCTGGTTGCCAGATACGGCCCCTACGACGTGTCACTGGTGGTCACCGGCTCCGAACGGATGTCGAACGTCACCCCGCCGACGCTGCTGCTTGCCCTGCAATGCGTCTGGATGTCCAGTCTGTTCATCGCCTGCGCCGGTGCGGTCCGCCGGTGGGCCGGGCGTCCCCGCATCTGGTACCTGATCGTCGTGGGCAACAGCGGGGCGATGACGTTGTACCTGTGGCACATCGCGGCCATCGCCATCGCGACGTTCAGCCTGCATGCGGTGGGCCTGGACGCGTACGACCCGGCGGCCCCGTACTTCTGGCGCAACATCGCGATCCGCGCGCTGGTCTTCGCCGTGGTGATGACGGTCATGTTCCTGCTGCTGTCCCCGCTCGAGCACAACCGGCTGCGCTGGTGGGACGCGCGCGTCCGGGCGACGGGGCGTGCCTCGACCGCGGCCGGTGTGCTGGTCTGCGCGGCCGGGGTGGCGCTGCTGCTGATGGCCAAGAACGGGCTGGGCACGAGCGCGGGCTGGATGTTGTTGGCGCTCTTCATCGGTGCGCTCGCCGGGGCCCGGCTCAGCGCGGGGCGAACTCAGTGCGCGCTGACGAACGTCACGGTCGGCGTCGATGAACCCTTGACCAACGTCGGCCCGGAAGCGGACAAGACGTAGGACTCGTTGCCCGTCGGGTAGCCGCCGCCGTTGGTCGAGATGTGCACGTGCGTGTAGTGATTGGCGTCGGGCCCGCCATAGTCCGGCATCCGGTGGGCAGTGCCGTCCGGGAAATAGATGGCCTGCCGCCAGATCACATGGTTCAGATCGAACTTCTGCGCGTTGGCCAGCACGTACCGCAGGATGCGGTCCCCGAGCGCCTTGCCTGCCGACGACCCGTAGTCGGGCACCATCACGTCGAGCGCCAGGCCTTCGGGATGCCAGCGCAGCGCGTCCGGCCGGACCCCGGTCATGGTGTGAATCTCCGGGAACGTCGCGCTGACCGCGCGTTCGGCGAGGATGGTGTCGACCTGCAGGCCGCGTTCGGCGGCGACGCCCACCGGCAAAGCCATGGTGCGCACCATGGCACGCGAACTCTCGGCGGCCTCGGCGACGATCAGCGAACCCGGATGGGAAGCGGCCCGCTCGGCCAGGACCACCTGCGCGCAGCAGACATCCACGTCAGTGGCGGTGGTGACGGCCTGGGTCGCGGTGCCGGCGGTGACGAACGCCGCGGCCGGCATGACGAGCGCCGCCAGAGCCACCGACCAGCGGCGCCTGGCGCGCGTCGCGGTAGCTAATCCGGGCTTGTCCACCGGTGCACCATACCCCGCAGGTCACCGTTTGGTAACGGCTTCAAAATTGGCGAGCTGGTAAATTGTCTCTACCCAACGAGGAGGAACCGCGGTGTCCGCCCAACCGAGAACCGCCGCCGAGCCGTCGGTCGACACCATCGCCGACGCTCTCGTGACCGCATCGCGCCTGCTCCTGGACATCACGGCACGCTCCGTTGCGGTCGTCGACGACATGCTGACAATCCCCCAGCTGCGGGTCCTGGCGATCCTGGCGGCACACGGCACGAGCAACCTGACGACACTTGCCGGTCAGCTCGACGTACAGCCCTCGACGATCGGCCGGATGACCGAGCGCCTGGTCACGGCCGGTCTGATCGACCGGCACCCGAACCCCGGTTCCCGCCGCGAGATCGTCGTGGAGCTGACCCGCCGGGGACGCGCCGTCGTGGACACCGTGACCGCCCGCCGCCGTGCCGAGATCGCCCGGATCGTCGAGGTCATGCCGGCCCGTGAGCGCATGGGGTTGGTCCGCGCGCTCCACGCGTTCACCGACGCCGGCGGCGAACCGCCCGCCGACGCCCCGGCCGGCCTGGACTTCTAGCTCAGGCGCGGGGCACCAGATACGGGGCCAGCGTCGTCAGCTTCTCGCAGGTCTCCTCGAACTCGCGTTCCGGCGTCGACTCGGCGATGATCCCGGCGCCGGCGCGCAGCCAGGTCCGGCCGTCGGCCTCGTAGGCCGAGCGCAGCGTCAACGCGGCGTCCATACCGCCGTCGGCGCTGAACATCACGACCGCGCCGGAGTACAGACCACGCGGCGACTCGTCGAGCCGCATGATGGCGTCGACGCTCTCGGCCTTGGGAATGCCCGAGGCCGTCACCGCCGGGAACAGCGCCTCCAGCGCATGCATCCGGTTCATCTGTTCCGACAGCTCGCCGGACACCGTCGAGCCCAGGTGCTGCACGCTGCCGCGCTCCCGCACCGTCATGAAGTCGCTGACGACCGTGGTGCCGGGCTTGGCCACCTCGGCGATCTCCTCCTGCGAGCTGCGGACCGAAATCGCATGTTCGACAATCTCTTTCGAGTTCGATTCCAGGTCGGCGCGGGCAGCGCGGTCGTGATCCACGCCGCGGCCGAAGGCCCGGGTGCCGGCCAGCGGCTCGGTGACCACGGTGCCGTCGGCCCGCACCGCGGCGACGAGCTCCGGACTGAAGCCCAGCGCACGAATTCCGCCCAGCCGCAACAGGAATGACCGCACCGGGGTGTTGTTCGCCCGGCCCACCCGGTACGTCGCCGGGAAGTCGACCGCGAACGGCACCTCGAACCGGCGCGACAGGATCACCTTCTGGTAGTCGCCCGCCACAATCTCGGCGACGGCGGCGGCAACCCGCGACGGGTAGTCACTGCCGTCGACGCTCACGTCGACGGCGCGGGTGGCCCCGGCCGGCGGAATACCGGACTGCAGCAGCCGATTCAGCGTCTCGACCACCATGTCCCCGTCGCCCGACACGCACACCTCGCCGTCGGCGACGACCACCTGCGTCTGCGCGCCGAAGACCCGCGCCAGCGGGGTCCCCGCCGGCAGTCGCTGTGCCAGCCCGAAGCGGTAGGTGCCGAATTCGAAAGCGACCCAACCGAAAAGCCGGTCCGTCTCCAAGAGCAGCCGGTCGACGGCGTCGCCCAGCACCTCGCCGGGCCGGCCGCTCCACGCCTGGCGGGCGACTGCGCCACCGGCGTCGACGATCCGCAATTCGTCGCTGTCGAATTCGATGGCGGTGCGCACTCCGATGGCCAGCACCCACTCGCCCGAGTGCTCATAGCCGACATAGTCGGCGCCGGAGCGCTCGGGAAGTTCGGCTGCCAGTTGCGCGATCAGATCGGCCGGGACGACGTCGGCGGGCAAAGCAATGCGCGTCACCGACGCCGCGTCTATAGCTTCAGCAGTCACGAAAGTTAATTTAGCCTAACCTCACCCAAAAAACACTGCCCGCCCCTGTGATTCAGGACCCAGCGCCGGCTTTCGCCTCCCGCGTCGCGACGGTCCACCCACTGGCCGACGTCCGCTGCGCCCAGAAGTCGGCGTAGCGGCCCCCGCGCGCCATCAGCTGGTCATGCGTGCCACTGTCGTCCACCGTGCCGCGATCGGACAGCACGACGATCTTGTCGGCGGCCGTGACCGTCGACAGCTTGTGCGCGATCACGATGACGGTGCTGCGGTCCGCCAGTTCGCGGATGGACGCCGCGACGTGGCGTTCGTTCTCGGGGTCCAGCGCGCTGGTGGCCTCGTCGAACAGCACCACCGGAGCATTTTTCAGCAATGCCCGCGCGATCGAGACGCGCTGGCGTTCACCGCCCGACAGTGCCGAACCGCCCTCACCGACCCGCGTCTGCCAACCCGCCGGCAGCCGGTCCACGACGGACTGCAGACCGGCGGTGCGGGCCGCTTCCCGGATGTCGTCGTCGGACGCGGCCGGGGCCCCGATCCGCACGTTCTCCCACAGGGTGTCGTCGAACAGGTACACATCCTGGAACACCAGGGACAGCTGAGCCATCAGCTCCGCCGTGCTCTGGTCCCGGACGTCGACGCCACCGACACGGACCACGCCGGCGTCGACGTCGTAGAAGCGCGCCAACAGCCGCGTGATGGTGGTCTTGCCCGAGCCCGACGGGCCGACCAGCGCCGTCATGGTGCCCGGCGTCGCGACGAAGCTGACGTCCTCCAGCACGCGGCGCCCCGGATAACTGAAGGCGACGCCGTCCAGTTCGACCTGCCCGGGCGTCGTAACCGATTGCGGTGCAGCCGGTTCCGGGAGCGCCGCCGTGTCGAGCACCGACGTGATCCGATCCAGCTCCGCACCGGCCATCCGCATCGCGGAGCCGTATTCGGCCAGTTCCGACAGCGGCGACGTGAAGCGCGCCGCCAGCCCGAGGATGGCCACCAGCGTCACCGGGTTGATCGCACCGCCGACGGCCAGCCAGACGCCCACTGTGATGAGTCCGCCCAGCACCGCCTGCACGCCGACGCCGCTCAGCATCATGCCGGCCACCGAGGCCCACAGCGCCCGCTTGCCGACCCGCTCCTGCTCGGCCAGCGCCCCGGTCAGCGGATCGAATTCGGCCCCGGTCCGGCCGAACGCGCGCAGCACCGGCTGGCAGCGCGCGAATTCGATGACACGGGAGTTCACCTCGATCTCGGCGGCATGGGTGCGCGCCTCGGCCGACGCGATCAACGCGGCGGACGCCCGGGTGGCCAGGATCAGGACCACCCCACCCGCCAGGGCCGCGACGCCGATGCGCCAGTCGAAGACGAACAGCCCGACCACGACGGTCAGTGCACTGGTGGTGTTGACCACCAGCGGCGTCACCAGGTGCGCGCTGCTCGTGCCGACGAAAGTCGTGCCCTTGACCGCGATCTGGGACACCTGGCCGACCCGCTCGCGGGTGAACCAGCCCAGCGGCAGGGTCACCATGTGGTCGCCGAGCCGGTGGTGCAGCAGCCGCATCGTGGTCAGGGCCATCCGCATCGACTGCGCGGCCTGCACATAGTGCGCGACGGCGCTGAGCAGCACCACCACCGCCAGGACGACGAGCCAGCGGCCCGCCGCACCGAAGTCACCGTCGAACAGCGCCAGCGAGATCGGCACCAGCAGCGTCATCGAAAGACCGTGCAGCAGGCCGTAACCGACGGCCCAGGCCAGGAAGCTGTACATGCGGCCACGCTCGGGGCCGAGAATCCGCAGGAACCCGTTGATCATCGTCATCGCACCGCCTCCAACTCACCGGTGGCCGTGTACGTCTGCCACATGCGCGCGAAAACACCTTCCCGGGAGAGCAATTCGTCGTGGCGCCCCTGTTCGATGATGCGCCCGTCCCGCAGGACGACGATGTTGTCGGCGCCGACGATCGACCCCAACCGGTGGGCGATCACCAGCACTGTGCGGCCCTCGATCAGGGTCGACAGCGCGGCCTGAATCTGCGCCTCGGAGTCGGGGTCGGCGAATGCCGTGGCCTCGTCGAGCACGAGGATCGGGGTGTCGGCGAGCAGCGCGCGGGCGATGCTGATGCGCTGCGCCTCGCCGCCGGAGAAGTGCGCGTCCTCGCCGACCACCGAGTCATACCCTTTGGCCAGGGCCAGGATCCGGTCGTGGATGTGTGCGGCGCGCGCGGCGGCGTGCACCGCATCGTCGTCGGCATCGGCACGGCCCAGGCGGATGTTGTCGGCCACACTCATGCCCAGCAGCTGCACGTCCTGCAGGACGAAACCAACGTGCCGGTACAGCACCGCGGGGTCGATCTGACGGACGTCCACGCCGCCGATGCGCACCTCGCCACCGGTGACGTCGTGAAAGCGCGGGACGAGCGTCGCAAGCGTCGACTTGCCGCTGCCCGACGGGCCGACCAGCGCGGTGATGCTGCCGGCGGGCAGATCGAGCGAGATGTCGTGCAGCACCGTGTTGGTGCCGTCGTACGAGAATTCGACGCCCGAGAAGCTGACCGAATTATCCTGCGGCACTTGCGGGTTCTGGGCGATCGGCAACTCGGGGGCGGTCAGCAACGCCGTCAGCCGGCCGGCTGCGGCGACGGCCTGGCGGCTCGCGGCGGCGGAGTACCCGACGGCCAGCACGGCGGTGGGGATGGTGACGGCGACGAGCGTCGACCCCAGGACCTCGATCGGCGTCACCCAGCCGTTGCGGATGAACCACAGACCGCCGGCGAGGTTCACCAGCAGCACCACCGGCGCCTCGACGAATACCGACGACACCGCGCGCAGCCGAACCATGGGCCCGACGAATCCGGCGAAACCGTCGTTGAACTCGTCGGCAGCGTCGGCAAATCGCTTGTGCGCCTTGCCGGTTTCCCCGAACGTCTTGACCACCGAGACCCCGGCGATGAACTCGACGATGGTCGCGCTGATCTGCGCGATGCCCTCGTTCATCTGCGCCATGCGGGCCATCGCGCCGCGCATCAGCACGCCGTAGACCACGAGGTAGATCGGAATGGTGCCGATGGCCAGCAGCCCCAGCCGCCAGTCGAGGTACCAGCAGTACGCCAGGCCGAACGCCGGTGTGGCGAGCGCTCCCGTCTTCTCGACCGCGGCGTGCGCCACCAGGTGGTGCAGTTCGCCGACGTCGTGCTGGACGGCCTTGCGCACTTCACCGGAGGACGTCGCGCCGAACCAGCCCAGCGGCAGTCGCCCGAGCGTGGCGACCAACCGGCGACGGAGCTCGCCCTGCAACTGCACGTCGGCGTGGTGGGTGAGCGTCAGCGCCAGCCCGCCGGCCAGCGTGCGTACCGCCAGGCCGCCGCCGACGAAGACCGCGACGATGGTCCACACCCGCACCGCGTCGATCGGACCACCACCCAGCAGGTACCGGCCCAGCTCGACGATGCCGATGAACGGCACCACCGTGGCCGCCGCGGCGATCAGCTGCAACAGCTGCGCCAGCGCGGTGCGGCCGCGCACCGGGGCCAGCAGTTCCTTGAGCGCGACGCGGTCCTGCGCTGCCGCGAGCTTGGCCTGTTTGAGCTGCTCACGGGGCGACGGTTCTGCGTTGGTCATACGATTACCCACTCCACCCGAAGACTAAGGTTTGCCTAACCATAGCGACAGGCCGCGGGGTACGAGCACCCGCCCGCTTCGGTTCGGCCGAAGCGTTCAGTCCAGGACGGTGCGCACCACGGCGTCGGCCAACAGCCGGCCGGACTCGGTCAGCACCAGACGGTCGTCGGCGACCGCCACGAGGCCGTCGGCCACGGCCCCCTGCGCGCGGTCGCGCTCGGCCGCGGTGAGCACCGCGACCGGCAAACCACTGCGCAGCCGCAACCGCAGCATGACGTCCTCGACGTGACGGGTGGCGTCGTCGAGCTCCTCGAAGTCCGCGACCGGCAGCCTGCCCTCGGCCAGCGCCTCGGCATAAGCGTTGGGGTGCTTGACATTCCACCACCGCCGGGCCCCGACGAAACCGTGCGCGCCCGGCCCGGCGCCCCACCACTGACCACCGTCCCAGTAGCCCAGGTTGTGCCGACATTCGCCGCCGGGACAGCTCCAGTTCGACACCTCGTACCAGTCCAGGCCGGCCCGGCTCAGGTGCGTGTCCAGCAGCTCGTAGCGGGCCGCGAGCACGTCGTCGTCGGGCGCCGCGATCTCGCCGCGCCGGACCTTACGGGCCAGTGCGGTGCCGTCCTCGACGATCAGCGCGTACGCCGAGACGTGGTCGACACCGGCTTCGATCGCCGCGTCCGCGGAACGGCGCAGATCGTCGTCGGACTCCCCTGGCGTCCCGTAGATGAGGTCGAGGTTGACGTGCGCGAAACCGGCCGCCAGCGCCTCGCGCGCCGCCGCCGGGGCGCGGCCTGCCGAGTGGGTGCGGTCGAGCGCCGCCAGCACGTGCGGCGCCGTCGACTGCATGCCCAGCGAAATCCGCGTGTAGCCGGCATCGAGAAGTTCGGCGAAGAACTCGGGCGAGGTCGACTCCGGATTCGACTCGGTGGTGACCTCGGCGCCGGGATCGAGGCGGAAATTGTCCCGCACCGCGTCGAGCACCGACCGCAGCCCGGCGCCGCCGAGCAGGGACGGGGTACCGCCGCCGACGAACACCGTGTCGACCGGCAGGTCGACCTGCGCGCCGGCCATCGCCAGCTCGGTGCGCAGGGCGTTCAGCCAGCCCTCCGGGCTGGCTCCGCCCAGCTCACTGGCGGTATAGGTGTTGAAGTCGCAGTATCCGCAGCGGGTGGCGCAGAACGGCACATGGATATAGATGCCGAACGGCCCGAGACGGCTGGCGTCGGCGTCACTCATGTGAATCAGTGTCCCATCACCGCTGGCGAACTTTTTGCTCGCGATGATTCCGAACCTGGCCCGGTTAGGCCGAATGTCCTGTTCGTGGCAGAATGGCCGGGTGTCCGCCAGCCTCAACCGCGCCCTCGGTTCCGCATTGGTAATGCGGCGGCATGTCGACTTCAAGCGCGTATGCAGCTGTTGCTGTCTGCCTTGATGCTGCCTTGATGCCCTAGTTCTGACCACCAGAATCTTTCAGCCGGCACAGGATCGGCAGTGCCGGACAGCCCCCCGGTGTACGCGTGATCCAACGCCAGCTCTTGCGCGAAGGAAACCACCCAGTGACAACAGCAAAACCCGCCAAGACCCGCGACGAAGGCCAGTGGGCGCTGGGCAACCGTGAACCGCTGAACCCCAACGAGGTGTTCAAGCAGGAGGACGACGCCCTCAACGTGCGGCAGCGCATCATCGACGTCCACTCCAAGCAGGGCTTCGAGTCGATCAGCAAGGACGATCTGCGCGGACGCTACCGCTGGATGGGTCTGTACACGCAGCGCGAGCAGGGCTACGACGGCACCTACACCGGCGACGACAACGCCGACCTTCTCGAGGCGCCCTACTTCATGATGCGGGTGCGCTGCGACGGCGGCGCCCTGACCAGCGCCGCGCTGCGGACCATCGGCGAAATCTCGGTCGAGTTCGCCCGCGACAGCGCCGACATCACCGACCGCGAGAACATCCAGTACCACTGGATCCGCGTCGAGGACGTGCCGGAGATCTGGCGTCGCCTCGAATCGGTCGGTCTGCAGACGACCGAGGCGTGCGGCGACTGCCCGCGCGTCGTGCTCGGTGGCCCACTGTCCGGTGAGTCCCTCACCGAGGTGCTCGACCCGAGCTGGGCCGTCGACGAGATCGTGCGCCGCTACGTCGGCAACCCGGAGTTCTCGAACCTGCCGCGCAAGTACAAGACCGCCATCTCGGGTCTGCAGGACGTCGCGCACGAGATCAACGACATCGCCTTCATCGGCGTCAACCACCCCGAGCACGGCCCCGGCCTGGACGTCTGGGTCGGCGGCGGCCTGTCCACCAACCCGATGCTGGCCCAGCGCCTCGGCGCGTGGGTGCCGCTGGCGGAGGTGCCCGAAGTCTGGGAGGGCATCACCAAGGTCTTCCGCGACTACGGCTACCGCCGTCTGCGCTCCAAGGCCCGCCTTAAGTTCCTGATCAAGGACTGGGGCGTGGAGAAGTTCCGCGAAGTTCTCGAGACCGAATACCTCGGCCGCAAGCTCATCGACGGCCCGGCGCCCGAGCAGGTGCCGCACACCATCGACCACGTCGGCGTGCAGAAGCTGAAGAACGGCCTGAACGCCGTCGGTGTCGCGGCCATCGCCGGCCGCTCGTCGGGCACCATCCTGACCAAGGTCGCCGACCTGGCCGAGGCCGCCGGCTCCGACCGGATCCGCCTCACCCCGTACCAGAAGCTGATCATCCTCGACGTGCCCGACGACAAGGTCGAGGAACTGATCGCCGGCCTGGACGCGCTTGGCCTGCAGACCCGGCCGTCGCACTGGCGCAAGAACCTGATGGCCTGCACCGGTATCGAGTACTGCAAGCTGTCGTTCGCCGAGACCCGGGTCCGGGCGCAGACGCTGGTCCCGGAGCTGGAGCAGCGCCTTGCCGACCTGAACGCCGAACTGGACGTGCCGGTCACCATCAACCTCAACGGCTGCCCCAACTCGTGCGCCCGCATCCAGATCGCCGACATCGGTTTCAAGGGCCAGATGATCGACGACGGCAACGGCCCCGAGGAGGGCTTCCAGGTGCACCTGGGCGGCAGCCTGGGCCTGGACAGCGGTTTTGGGCGCAAGCTGCGTCAGCACAAGGTGCTGGCCACCGAGCTAGGTGACTACATCGACCGTGTCGTGCGCAACTTCGTGAAACAACGCGAGGCCGGCGAGCGTTTCGCCCAGTGGGCCATTCGGGCCGACGAAGCTGACTTGAGGTGACCGCTGATATGACGGACGTTTCAGAAACTGACCTACGGGAACTGGCGGCGCGCGGCGCTGCCGAACTGGCCGACGCCACTGCTGAGGAACTGCTGCGCTGGGTCGAGGAGAATTTCTCCGGCCAGTACGTCGTGGCCTCCAACATGCAGGACGCGGTTCTCGTCGAGATGGCGGCCAAGGTCCATCCCGGCGTCGATGTCCTGTTCCTGGACACCGGCTACCACTTCGCCGAGACCATCGGCACCCGGGACGCCGTCGAGGCCGTCTACGGCGTGCACGTAGTGAACGTGACGCCCGAGCACACCGTCGCCGAGCAGGATCAGCTCCTCGGCAAGGACTTGTTCGCACGTGATGCGGCGCAGTGCTGCAACCTGCGCAAGGTGCAGCCGCTGTCCAAGGCGCTCAAGGGCTACTCGGCGTGGGTGACGGGCATCCGCCGTGTCGAGGCGCCGACGCGCGCCAACGCGCCGCTGATCAGTTTCGACGAGGCGTTCGGTCTGGTGAAGATCAACCCGATCGCCGCGTGGAGCGATGACGACATGCAGGCGTACATCGAAGCCAACGGCATTCTGGTGAATCCGCTTGTGGACGAGGGCTATCCGTCCATCGGCTGCGCACCGTGCACCCAGAAGCCGGCCGAGGGCGCCGATCCCCGCAGTGGTCGCTGGGCCGGCCTGGCCAAGACCGAGTGCGGTCTGCACGCGTCCTGAGTTCGCCCTGGGCGAGCGCAGCGACGGGAAGGAACTAGTGCAACTGATCCTCACCGCGCACGGCAGTGCCGATCCGCGGTCTGCGGCGAACGCCCGTGAGGTGGCCCGCACCGTGGCCGCCCTACGGCGCGACGTCGACGTCAAAGTGGCGTTCTGCGAGCAGAATTCGCCGAATCTGCGGGACGTGCTGGCCGAGTCTCCCGCCGACGGCGTCGTGGTGCCGCTGCTGCTGGTCGACGCCTACCACGCGCGCGTCGACATCCCCGCGATGATCGCCGACGCCGGTCCGGCGGTCCGGCAAGCGCCAGTGCTCGGCGAGGACGATCGGCTGATCCACGTGCTGAGCCAGCGGCTGACGCACTGCGGGGTGTCCCGGCTGGACGCGAGCGTCGGCGTCCTGGTGACGGCCGTCGGCTCGTCGTCGGCCGCCGCCAACGCACGCACCGCCACCGTGGCCCCCGGGCTCGCCGCGGGCACCCACTGGCACGCCACGACGGCGTTCGCCACCGGCCCGCACGCCAACCTGGCCCGAGCCGCCGAGCTGTTGCGGGATCAGGGTGCGACGCGTCTGGTCATCGCGCCCTGGTTCCTGGCGCACGGCACGATCACCGACCGCGTCGCCGAATTCGCTGCGGCACAACACATCGCCATGGCCCAGCCGCTGGGCGCGCACCGGCTCGTCGCCGAGACCGTACTGGACCGCTTCGACGAGGTCGCCGCGATTCCGCGCGCCGCGTAACTCGTCTGAATCCCGGCAAGACCGCGGCCGGCGCCGTATGGATTGCGTATAGATCGTGGCACCGCGCCCACGGCGCCGGTTGACTCGGCCCCATGCGAGTTTTCGGGACCACCGATGTCTGAGCTGCTGCAACTGCTGTCGATGATGGCGCTGCCGGCGACGGTGCTGTTGGTGTGCCGGCGCGTCAACCGCCGCAACCCGCCGTCGGGCGCAGTCCGAACCTGACAACACTGCACGGCTACGTCGCCTACGATCCGGACGGTTGGTCAACGATCCGGACGAAGGAGACGCCGCGCGTGGGCACACACCCCGACACCGGTCGGAAGGGGCTGGGAGCGGGCCTGTCCATCAGTGCACTGGGCGTCGTGTTCGGCGACATCGGCACCAGCCCGATCTACACGATGCAGACGCTGTTCAATCCCGATGACCCGCATCCGGTGCCGATCAGCCACGACAACATCTATGGCGTCGTCTCCCTGGTGTTCTGGTCGGTGATGCTGATCGTCACCATCACCTACGTCAGCTTGGTGATGCGCGCCGACAACGACGGCGAGGGTGGCGTCATGGCGCTGATCACCCTGGTGAAACAGTCGTCGAACAAACTCGGCAGGCGCACCGCGGCCTTCCTCGCCGCGCTCGGAATCCTCGGTGCCGCACTGTTTTTCGGGGACTCGATGATCACCCCGGCCATCTCGGTGCTGTCGGCCGTCGAAGGCTCGAAAACCATCGACCCGGGCCTTGCGGACTGGGTGGTGCCCATCACCGCGGTGATCATCATCGCGTTGTTCAGCGTGCAGCACCGGGGCACCGCGGTCGTCGGCAAGTTCTTCGGTCCGGTGATGATCGTGTGGTTCACGGTGATCGGTGCCTGCGGGGTCGGCGGCATCATCAGGGAGCCCGACATCCTGCGCGCGCTGAATCCCCTGTACGCGCTGGGCTTCATGGCCGGACATTTCCACATCGCGTTCTTCGCCTTGGCGGCCGTGGTCCTATCCGTGACCGGCGCCGAGGCCCTCTACGCCGACATGGGGCATTTCGGCCGCAAACCGATCACCGTCGCCTGGCTGCTGCTGGTGTTCCCGGCCTGCATGTTGAGCTACTTCGGGCAAGGCGCGCTGCTGCTGCAGAACCCGAACGTCCACGATGCCCCGTTCTTCCTGCTGACGCCCGAATGGGGCCGGCTGCCGATGGTCCTGCTCGCCACCGCGGCAACGGTGATCGCGTCGCAGGCCGTCATCACCGGGGCGTTCTCCGTCGCCGCCCAGGCCGCGCACCTCGGCTACCTGCCGCGGCTGCGAATCCTGCACACGTCGGCATCCACGATGGGCCAGATCTACGTGCCGTGGATCAACAGCATGCTGCTGATCGCCGTGCTGACCCTGGTCTTCGCCTTCCGCAGCTCCGCCGCGCTGGGCTACGCGTACGGCATGGCGGTCACCGGGACCATGACCATCACCACGCTGCTGTTCCTCAACATCGCGCGCGCCAGGTGGAACTGGCCCCTGTGGTCCGTCATCGCGATCGGGGTCCCGCTGCTCACGGTGGACCTGTTGTTCCTCGCCGCCAACCTCACCAAGCTGGTCCACGGCGCCTGGCTGCCGTTGCTGATCGGCTTGATCGCGTTCACGGTGATGACGACGTGGCAGGACGGCCGCGCGGTGGTGACCCGGGCCCGTGACGCCGTCGAAGGCCCACTGCGGCAGTTCGTGGAATCGATCGTCACCAGCGATCCCCCGTTGACCCGGGTGCCGGGCACCGCGGTGTTCCTCAACCGCGGCATCGAGACCGCACCGCTGGCCATGCGCGCCAACGTGAAGTACAACCGCATGCTGCACGAGCACGTCGTGGTGCTGTCGCTCGAGACGGCGACGGTGCCGAGGGTCGCCGACGGCGCCCGGTTGGCGGTCGACGATCTGGGCTACCGCGACGACGGCATCATCCACGTCACCGCCACCTACGGATACATGGACCGGCCCGACGTGCCGGCCGCGCTGGCGTTGCTCGACTCGGCCCGCACCGAAGGTCCACTGGATCTGGCCGGCGCGACCTACTTCCTGTCCAAAGTCGATCTGGTGATGGGCAAGGAGCCATCGATGGCGCCATGGCGGACAAGGCTTTTCATCGGCACGTCCTACATCACGTCAGATGCCGCAGCCTACTTCCGGCTGCCCCTCGACCGCACGGTGATCCTGGGCTCCCGTATCGAGGTGTGAAATACCCACCCCGGGCTCGCGCGTTGTCGCAAACAGATAGATTTTGTGATGAATGAAACCCTTGACGGGACACCTGCCATTCAGCAGATTCGGCAGGTGCCTGCGCGGGCACCACAATTTCACCAAGCTAGCGCCGACGAGAGGTCACCGATGGGCAAGATCTACGCCAATGTCACCGAATTGGTCGGGCGCACGCCGCTGGTCCGGCTCAACCGGTTGACCGAAGGCGCCGGCGCGCAGGTCGTCGCGAAGCTGGAGTTCTACAACCCGGCGAACAGCGTCAAGGACCGCATTGGTGTGGCGATCGTCGACGCCGCGGAGCAGTCCGGTGAACTCAAGCCCGGTGGCACCATCGTGGAGGCCACGAGCGGCAACACGGGCATCGCGCTGGCATTGGTGGGTGCGGCCCGTGGCTACAAGGTCATCCTGACCATGCCGGAGACCATGTCCCTCGAACGACGCGTGATGCTGCGCGCCTATGGCGCCGAGATCGTGCTGACGCCGGGCTCAGAAGGCATGGCCGGCGCCGTCGCCAAGGCAAAGCAGATTCTCGCCGAGACCCCGAACTCCGTCGCCGCCGATCAGTTCGCCAACCCCGCCAACCCGGCGATCCACGAGAAGACCACGGCCGAGGAGGTCTGGGCCGACACCGACGGCGCGGTCGACATCTTCGTCGCCGGCATCGGTACCGGCGGCACCCTCACGGGCGTCGGGCACGTCCTCAAGTCCCGTAAGCCCGACGTGAAGATCGTCGGCGTCGAGCCGGTGGACTCCCCCATCCTCACCGGTGGCCAGGCCGGGCCGCACAAGATTCAGGGCATCGGCGCGAACTTCATCCCCGAGGTGCTGGACCGCGCCGTGTACGACGAGATCATCGACGTCTCCTTCCCGGACGCCATCGAGGTGGCGCGGCAGCTGGGCACCCAGGAGGGCATCCTCGGCGGCATCTCGGCGGGTGCCAACGTCTGGGCGGCCCTGCAGCTCGCCAAGCGCCCCGAGAACGACGGCAAGCTCATCGTGGTGGTCATCCCCGACTTCGGCGAGCGGTACGTCTCCACGGCGCTGTACGAGCACATCCGGGACTGACCGGGGCGAGCGAAGCGACGGGAAAAGAAACAAAAATGACGCTGTTCGCCGGGGCTCTTTCGACCCTCCGCGAGGACCTGGACAACGCGCGCAGCCACGACCCGGCGGGACGCGGGGACTTCGAGAACGCCCTGGTGTACTCCGGCCTGCACGCCATCTGGTCGCACCGCCTGGCCCACCGGCTGTGGGCCCGGCCGGCCGGGCGCGGGCCGGCCCGCGTGCTGGCTCAGGTGACGCGGTTCCTCACCGGCATCGAGATTCATCCGGGCGCGACCATCGGGCGGCGGTTCTTCATCGACCACGGCATGGGCGTGGTGATCGGCGAGACCACCGAGATCGGCGACGACGTCATGGTCTACCACGGCGTGACCCTCGGCGGCCGCAGCCTCAACAAGGGCAAGCGCCACCCGACCATCGGCAACCGCGTCACCGTCGGCGCCGGCGCCAAGGTTCTCGGCCCCATCCTCGTCGGCGACGATTCGGCGATCGGCGCGAATGCCGTTGTGACACATGATGTTCCGGCGGACTCCATCGCCACCGGCATTCCGGCGATCGTGCGCCCGCGCACCGAGAAACAGCGCGAACCCGCGGTCGACCCGACGACCTACATCGACCCCGCGATGTACATCTGACGCACCCGGCCACCGGGTCAACACGAAAACACTGCGGCCGCGCAACCAGTCTGGTTGCGCGGCCGCGGTGCGTGATCCCTCGTGGCTCAGGCCCCGGCGAGGACCGCCTCGACTTCTTGCGTCTGCCCCGCGATCGGCGGGATGCGGGTGGCCCGGACGTACACGGTGTCGCCCTCGATGAGCTGCAACGCCTCGGCGTCACCGCGCGTGATCTGGGCCGTGAACGGCGTGTGGTCGGCCGCGGTCGTCAGCTCGACGCGAACCTCGAAGCCGAGGACGACGACGCGGTCGACCTTGGCCCGGAGTACGCCGGTGGCCGCGACGTCGTCGTCGGCCTGCGAGATCGCCATGTCGGGGTTGCGGCCCACGCGGATGTCGTGCGGGCGCACCAGCGTGCCGTTGATGGTCGACACGGCGCCGAGGAACGACATCACGAACGGGTTGGCTGGGCTGTCGTAGACCTCGGTCGGCGACCCGACCTGCTCGATGCGCCCCTTGTTCAGCACCGCGATCCGGTCGGCGACGTCGAGCGCCTCGGCCTGGTCGTGCGTGACGAGCACGGTGGTCACGTGCACCTCGTCGTGCAGACGGCGCAGCCAGCTGCGCAGGTCGTCACGCACCTTGGCGTCGAGGGCGCCGAACGGCTCGTCGAGCAGCAGCACCTGGGGATCGACCGCGAGGGCCCGGGCCAGCGCCATGCGCTGACGCTGGCCGCCCGACAACTGGCTGGGGTAGCGCGTCTGGAAGCCGCTGAGGCCCACGACCTCGAGCAGGCTGTCGACCTTCTCCTGGATCTCGGCCTTCGGCTTCTTCCGGATCTTCAGGCCGAACGCGACGTTCTCGCGCACGGTGAGGTGCTTGAACGCCGCGTAGTGCTGGAAGACGAACCCGATGCCGCGGCGCTGCGGCGGCACCCCGGTGACGTCGTTGCCCTTGATGGTGATGGTGCCGGTGTCCGGGGTGTCGAGGCCGGCGATGGCCCGCAACAGCGTCGACTTGCCCGACCCACTGGGGCCCAGCAGCGCGGTCAGCGAGCCCTCGGGCACGTCGAAGTCGACGTTGTCGAGGGCCGCGAAGTCGCCGTACCGCTTGTTGGCACCGCGCACCGTGATGGCGGGAGTGCTGCCCTGCTTCTGCTCGTCACTCATGATCGGTTCTTCCTATCGAAAAGCTATTGTGCCGCCCGGACACGCCGGGCGTCGAGGATTACCTGCACGATCAGCACGATCACCGCGACCGCCATCAACAGAGTCGACACGGCATAGGCGCCGTATTCGGCGCCGCGGCTGTACCGGTCCGAGACCAGCAGGGTGAGGGTCTGGGACTGGCCGGGCAGATTGGAGGACACCATGATGACGGCGCCGTACTCCCCCAGCGTTCGGGCGACGGTCAGCACGATGCCGTAGGTCAGGCCCCAGCGGATGGACGGCAGCGTGATCCGCCAGAACGTCTGCCACCACTGCGCGCCGAGGGTGGAGGCCGCCTCTTCCTGGTCGGTGCCCAGTTCGTGCAGCACCGGTTCGACCTCGCGGATCACGAACGGAACGGTGACGAAGATGCTGGCGAGCACGATGCCGGGGAAGCCGAAGATGATCTTGAGGCCCCAGCTGTTCTCCACGAAGCCGAGCAGGCCGGCCGAGCCCCACAGCAGGATCAGGGCCACACCGACGACGACGGGCGACACCGCGAACGGCAGGTCGATCACCGCTTGCAGCACGCTCTTGCCGCGGAACCGGTTGCGGGCCAACACGAGCGCGGTCGGCACGCCGAACAGCACGTTGAGCGGCACCACGATGGCGACGACGAGCAGCGACAGCTGCAGCGCGGAAATGGCTGCCGGCGTGGTGATCTGGGCGAAGAACTCCCCCAGGCCGGGCTGGAACGTGCGCCACAGGATCAGGCCGACGGGCACGATGACGAGCACGGTGATGTAGGCCAGCGCCACGTACCGGGCCAGGTAGCGAATCAGCGGCGAGAGGGTCATGGCGCCAGCTCCTCACGCTTGGCCGCCCGCGATCCGATGACCCGCAACACGAACAGCACCAGGAACGAAATCACCAGCAGCACAATCGAGATCGCGGCCGCGCCGGTACGGTCGTCGTTCTCGATCAGGGTGCGGATCCACTGCGACGACACCTCGGTCTCGCCGGGTACCGCGCCGCCGATCAGCACCACCGAACCGAATTCGCCGATGGCGCGGGAGAAGGCCAGGCCGGCTCCCGACAGCAGTGACGGCAGCAGTGCCGGCAGCACGACCCTGGTGAAGATGACGAAGTTGTTGGCGCCCAACGACGCGGCAGCCTCTTCGGTCTCCTGGTCGAGTTCGAGCAGCACCGGCTGCACCGACCGCACCACGAACGGCAAGGTGACGAACAGCAGCGCGACGCCGATGCCCCACTTGGTGTGCTGCAGATGCAGATTCACCGGGCTGGCCGGACCGTAGAGCGCGAGCATCACGAGGCTGGCCACGATCGTGGGCAGCGCGAACGGCAGGTCGATGACGGCGTCCACAAGCCGCTTGCCGACGAAGTCGTCCCGGGTCAGCACCCACGCCACCAACAGCCCGAAGACGAGGTTGATGAGCGCGACGGCCGCGGAGACCTCCAGCGTCACCCGGAAGGACGCGATGGCCGAGTTGGACGTCACCGCCGACCAGAAGTATCCCCAGCCGCCGCGAGCGGATTGGACCAGGATCGCGGCCAGCGGCAGCAGCACGATGACGGACAGCCAGATGCTCGCCGCTCCCACGCGCAACGACGTCGTGCCCAATGCGTTCCTCACGCCAGGGCCCGGCCCGGCCGAGTCACCATTGGACTCGGGCCGGGCCGGGACGCCGTCGAACTGAACAGTGCTCGTCATCCAGTGGCCTGCTTGTAGATCTTGGTGATGCTGCCATTTTCCTTGTCGAACAACGCCGGATCGACGGTCTTCCATCCACCCAGGTCAGCGATGGTCCACAGCTTCTCCGGCGTCGGGAAGTCCTTGGCGAACTCAGCGGTCACGGCCGGATCGACCGGACGGAACCCGGCCTGCGCCCACAGCTTCTGGCCGTCCGCGGTGTAGAGGAAGTTCTTCAGCGCGTTGGCCTTGTCCTGGTGCGGGCCCGAGGTCACGACCGCCACCGGGTTCTCGATCTTGAAGGTCTGCGGCGGGTTGATGTGCTCGACGTCCTTGCCCTGACGCTCGACGTTGATGGCTTCGTTCTCGTAGCTGATCAGCACGTCACCGGTGCCGTGCAGGAACAGATCGGTGGCCTCGCGGCCCGAACCCGGACGGGTCTTGATGTGCTCGACGACCAGCTGCCGCACGAAGTCGATACCCGCCTGGGCGTCCTTGCCGCCGTTGCTCTTCACGGCGTACGGCGCCAGCAGGTTCCACTTGGCCGAACCCGAGCTCAGCGGGCTGGGCGTGACGACCTCGACGCCCGGCTTGAGCAGGTCGTCCCAGTCCTTGATGCCCTTGGGGTTGCCCTTGCGCACGACCAGCGACACCACCGAACCGAATGGGATGCCCTTCGTGGCGTCGGCGTTCCAGTCCTTGCTGACCTTGCCGGCCTTAACCAGGCGGGTGACGTCGGGCTCCACCGAGAAGTTGACGATGTCGGCGGGAGCACCGGACTCGACCTTGCGCGACTGGTCGCCCGATGCGCCGTACGACGTGGTCACGGCGACGCCCTTGCCCTCAGGGGTGGCAGCGAACGCCGGGATGATCTTGCTCCAACCGGGCTCCGGCACGGCGTAGGCCACCAGGGTCAGGGTGGTGTTGGCGCCCGACTGTGCACCGCCACCGCCGGCGACGTCACTCGCTCCGCCACCGCATGCGGCGAGCACTGTCGTGCTGGCCACGACGGCAGCGACCGCGGTGGCGGGCCGCCAGTTCTTGATGATCTTGTGCATTGATGGGCCTTCCTTGCTGGTTTACGGATGGACTACCCGTCACACGGCAAGGTGATCGATCAGCACGTGGGCATAGCAGAAGCCGACGCCGATCCCGGAAACCGCGGACGGAAACGGGGTCAGCGACAACAGGCGACGTCAGCAACAGCGCGGGTACCCACGGCAATGAGGGCCAGGATGTGGCCCTCGGTTGTGCCGGACGCTGCGTGCATGGCCGGAAGAATATCAGAGGCCGGCTCGTAGCCACTGCTCAGCGAGTCAGCAGCCACGTGACGATGACGAGCACCACCAGCAGCACCAGGATCAGCGTCACTCGTGACTGCGGCAGTCCGTTCACAGCGCGTCCTCCTCGACGTGGCGGGCCCGGTGCAGCAGCGTGATGGAGTAGCCCAGCGCCACGTCGAGCACCACTGCCAGGCCGTATGCGAGCGCCAGCACCACGGGCATCACGATGATCGTCTGCACCACGAACGACAGGCCGGACAGCCACAGCTCGACGCCGTCCCACCAATTCAGAATGCCGTTCATCGATTCTCAGCCTACGGTGTGTGCCCTTTCGAATCGCGCTGGGTCGAATCCGGCAGGCCCCGTCGGGGCTTTCGGTGGACGGCAACCGCAGATGCAGTCGATGATGTGCGAATGGTGCTGCCACAAACGGACAAGTCGGGCCAATCCAGCGACCCAGGCCACATCCTGGCGAACGGCCACGGGATTCCTCACCTCGCCGCAGCGGGCGACGATTCACTGACTGGCGGTGCGATCTCGACGGCGGTCCGCACGCCGTTTCCACCCATCGCGGATTACGCCTTCCTCTCCGACTGCGAGAACACCTGCCTGATCTCGTCCGCGGGCTCCGTGGAGTGGATGTGCGTGCCGCGGCCGGACTCCCCCAGCGTCTTCGGCTCGATCCTGGACCGCGGTGCCGGCCACTTCCGCCTGGCGCCCTACGGGGTGACGGTGCCGTCGGCGCGGCGGTACCTGCCGGGCTCGCTCATCCTGGAGACCACCTGGCAGACGCACACCGGCTGGGCCATCGTGCGCGACGCCCTCGTGATGGGGCCGTGGCACGACATCGAGACCCGGTCCCGCACACACCGTCGCACCCCGATGGACTGGGACGCCGAGCACATCCTGCTGCGCACCGTCCGCTGCGTCAGCGGCACCGTCGAGTTCGTCATGAGCTGTGAGCCGTCGTTCGACTACCACCGCGAGAGCGCGACGTGGGAGTACTCGGCCGCGGCCTACGGCGAGGCGATCGCGCGGGCCGGCAAGAACCCGGAGGCGCACCCGACCCTGCGGCTGACCACAAACCTGCGGATCGGCCTGGAGGGCCACGAAGCGCGGGCCCGGACGCGGCTGACCGAGGGTGACAAGGTTTTCGTCGCGCTGTCGTGGTCCAAGCACCCGTCGCCGCAGACCTTCGACGAGGCCTCCGACAAGATGTGGAAGACCAGCGAGGCGTGGCGGCAGTGGATCAACGTCGGCGACTTCCCGGACCATCCGTGGCGGTCGTACCTGCAGCGCAGTGCGCTGACACTGAAGGGCCTGACGTACTCCCCGACCGGCGCGCTGCTGGCCGCGAGCACCACGTCGCTGCCGGAAACCCCTCACGGCGAACGGAATTGGGATTATCGGTACTCGTGGATCCGGGACTCCACGTTCGCGCTGTGGGGTCTGTACACCCTGGGACTGGACCGCGAGGCCGACGACTTCTTCTCGTTCATCGCCGACGTGTCCGGCGCCAACAACGGTGAGCGACATCCCCTTCAGGTGATGTACGGCGTCGGCGGCGAACGCAGCCTCGTCGAGGAAGAACTGCACCACCTGTCCGGCTACGACTATTCGCGGCCGGTTCGGATCGGCAACGGCGCCTACAACCAGATGCAGCACGACATCTGGGGCACCATGCTCGATTCGGTGTACCTGCACGCCAAATCCCGTGAGCAGATTCCCGAGATGCTGTGGCCGGTGCTGAAAAACCAAGTGGAAGAAGCGATCAAGCACTGGAAGGAACCCGACCGCGGCATCTGGGAGGTGCGCGGCGAGCCGCAGCACTTCACCTCCAGCAAGATCATGTGCTGGGTGGCATTGGATCGCGGCTCGAAACTCGCTGAGCTGCAAGGGGAAAAGTCGTACGCGCAGCAGTGGCGTGCCATCGCCGACGAGATCAAGGCCGACGTCCTGGCCCACGGTGTCGACAAGCGCGGTGTGCTGACCCAGCGGTACGGCGACGACGCGCTCGATGCCTCACTGCTGCTGGCGATCCTCACCCGGTTCCTGCCGGCCGACGACCCTCGGGTGCGCGCGACGGTGATGGCCATCGCCGAAGAGCTCACCGAGGAAGGCCTGGTGCTGCGCTACCGCACCGAGGAGACCGACGACGGATTGTCCGGCGAGGAAGGCACTTTCACCATTTGCTCGTTCTGGCTGGTGTCGGCACTGGTCGAGATCGGCGAGGTGAGCCGGGCCCGGCACCTGTGCGAGAAACTCCTGTCGTTCGCCAGCCCGCTGCATCTGTACGCCGAGGAGATCGAGCCGCGCACGGGCCGGCACCTGGGCAACTTCCCGCAGGCGTTCACGCACCTGGCGTTGATCAACGCCGTCGTGCACGTCATCCGCGCCGAAGAGGAAGCCGACAGCAGCGGGGTGTTCCAGCCCGCGAACGCGCCGATGTAGTGAGCGATTTGTGCACGTTTTTCCGCGGTGGCCGCGGAAAAACGTGCACAAATCCCGCGGCTAGAAGGTGAGTTCGAAGTCGATGACGGTCGGGGTCGGCACCGCGAGTGCGACGGGCGTCAGGCTGCTGTCGTGCGCCACCCCGGTGATGACGCGGCCGCCGAAACCGTTCTGTGCCGCAGGCACACTCGCGGTGATGGTCACCCGCCGAACCTGTGGTGCTGGCCGCAGGTAGACGTCGCTGCCGGGGGCGACCGGGGCGGAGATCGACTCCCCGGCCGCGTCGACGAGGGTGCCGCCGGCGGCGGCGAGCGTCGCGGCGTCGGTGGCCTCGAACCGGAAGGGTCCCACCACATCGGCGACCACTGCGCGGTCGGCGGTGAGCCGCGGCACCACCGTCAGGCTCCGTGCCGCCTCGGCACCGGCCACGAGGTAGTTGTACAGCGCGACAACGCGTTCGGCGTTGCGGTAGTGGCCGGACCCATGGAGCGTGAAGCGCACGTCTTCGATGTCGACGAACGCCCCGTTGTCGGCGAGAATCTGCAGACGGTAGAAGCGGTACCCGCGGTGTTGACGGCCCGGGCGGCTGTCCGACGCGGTGGCACCGACCCCGATGCCCCGGCGGTGACGCCCGTAGCCCGCCCCGACGTTGAGTCCCGATGCGGCCACTTCGCGCCATGACGTCCCGTCGACCGATTTCTGCAGCACCAGCGAGACGGCGGCGTCGCTCGTCAATTCGACTGTGTAGCTGCCCAATTGGGGTTCGCCGTCGAATTCGAAGGTGATGGCACCTGGTTCCGTGGTGATCGCGACCGGCACGTTGAGGGGACGGTTGTCCAGGCGCAGGCCGTTGGTGAAATGCCAGATCGCGGCCTGCGTCGCGGCGATGGCCTCGTGCTCGGCCAGGTGGGCGTCACCGCTCAGGTGGCCCGCCCCGCGTACCCGGCGGCTCAGCTCGACCGTACCCAGGGTGGGGTACGAGTTGCGGATGATCCAGTCGACCTCGGCCTCGAAGGCACGCGCTGCCACGTTGGGGACCGCCGACCAGTTCGCCGGCCGGTACTGGGACGGCCGGGTGGGGGCCACGCCGAGGAAGTCCAGCGAGTACGCGTCGATGTTCGGGTTCAGCCGGATCAGGTCGGTGCGCGCCGTCGTTCCGTCGGTGAACACCACGGTATCGACGGTCGGCGAATAGGTGCCGCCGCGGTAGCGGGTCATCCGGGTGATCTCGGCGTCCCGGCGCACGGTCCGGCGGACCGTGACGGCAGTGCGGGTGGGGGCGAGCAGAGAGGAGGAGGGCATTGCGGTGTTGGGCTTGACCCCTGATGGTGGACACCTAACTGGTGGGACTGCTGGTCCTGCGGGAAGGATGTCCGTATGGCGG